>JBLHTH010000014.1:0-38316 GCA_047627195.1 Pseudohongiellaceae bacterium
TCAGCGTTTCCTTTGGCTGAAAGTTCATAGAGCTGACGTAAATACCACGCTCAGTATAAAAGAAACGGATATGCGTCTCGTAAGGTGCGTCTTCTAATGTATCGGGGACGATGACTTTCATTCCGTCAATGACCGGCAGATCGTCCCAGACTGATTCGTCTATAAAGCCATCAAGTGTAATGCCCGCTGCCGCGTGGTCGATCTGAATAAGCTGAGGAAGATTGGATTGCGAGAATGCAGAAATAGAAAATAAAATGATAATACAGCAAAACAAACTACGCTGTGATTGGGTGAGCATGAAACCTCTTCGCATAACTTTGTGCTTTATTTTAACTCGGCACAGGTATTTGCACCAATTTTCATTTCGAGACTATAAACCAAAAAACTTCAGTTTTCTCAATTAGAAACAATTAGTTGCAAAAGAATTCGAAGCGACAGTTGCCACTTTTTGGACACATTTGTTCGCTGGATTGCCCTAGTGTCCGCATCGAAAAAACCCGCACATGCGTTTTACTTGTTCTTACTGAAGTTTAATCGTCGGAGAAAAAAGTGAAATTTTTCAGAAAACCCCGTAACTGCCTTTTTGTTGAAGAGGAACATTATAACTGGGCCTCACCTAAATCGTCTGCCAGTAAAAAGCTGATTGGCCTATCAATTTTATTTGTCGCATCTGGGTTATTGTTTAGCGTGCTTTAAGAGTAACTTGGACCGAAATAACCCGTCCCTCACGGCTAACTTCCAACGTCACAATATCACCTGCTATAGACTCTCGAATTAGGTTCGAATAGACCTGCAGGTCCGCAAGTGACGCACCATTAAAGCTTAGTAAAACATCTCCTGCCTGTAAACCAGATTCGGCCGCTGCGCCACCGGGGGTTGCAGAGGAAATTCTTATACCGTCACCGGAGTAAGAAAAATCTGGCACCGTTCCGAGACTGGCTGCGCGCGCCCCTTCTGCCGATTGAACCGCGACACTCGAGCCATTCAGCGTAACCCCTAGCGGCTGCGTGTTGTCCGCCAAATAGAAGATCGCCTCCTCTAACCACAGCGCAATATCAGACATCCCATCAAGGTCTAACTTATCGGCAGTATCACTTTGTCGATGATAGTCTTCGGTCACTCCGGCAAACAGGTGGATAGCAGGAATACCTTCGTTCAAAAAACTCACGTGGTCGCTGCTGGCTATGGTCTGCTCGGGGAAACTCGACTGCAGGCCTATGGTAAATCCGATCCCCTGCGCCATGAAAGGCAACTCATAAGCACTGTTTATTCCGAACACTTGTAATTGACGACCATTAAGCCTGCCAACCGAATCAAGATTTATCATCGCGTAAACGTCATCTTTGTTATACGCAGCCGGCAAATTTTCTAAGAAATATTGGGAGCCCAGCAGGCCTTTCTCTTCTCCGGTGAAAGCCACAAATATTATGGGTCTTTGTGGCGTAAAAGATGAGCTAAGTTTAGCGGCTACCTCTAACATTACAGCCACTCCGGATGCGTTATCGTCGGCTCCAGGAAAAATTTCACCAGTAGCGCTGACGCCCAAGTGATCGAAGTGAGCACCTACAACCAAAGGCTGACCGCTTAAGTTGGGGTCACTGCCAGGAATCACCCCAAATACGTTTGATAGTTGGACTGTGGTCTCCTCTTCTCCTTTGTTTTCGGCGTCAATTTGCTCAATCCAAGTTTGGGTATAGCTTCTTGAAAGCGGCTCTATGCCTGCGGCTCTAAATTCGCGAGCTATGTAGGCCGCGGCCGCTTCGATACCATCAGATCCTATACCGCGACCGGCCATTTCTACTCTTGTTAACTCAGCAACATGGCTTAATAACTGATTGGTCAGATACTTCGCTGGCAAAGTAGTCAGTGGAGCTGTGGTTGGAAGTTTATCCCAATTAATATCAGCCTGAAGTTCAGGTTTGATCCACCGCATTGGCGACGCCTTACTAGACCATACTCCCTTAATATCGTTGGTTGGTTCTGAGCCAACAAAACTTAGATAAGAATATTTTCCGTAGTGGGGTAATTTTTCGACCATGCCAGGAACGGCGACCATGTCGTCTATCCCAATCCACCCTATAGCTAAATCTACATTGTTTGGGTGGCGAGCAACCAAGACCGAGCTTCGATCAGAAAACTCTACCTCTTGCCCAGCAATATTTATTGATGCGTTTCCAATATCCGAATCGAAGCTAGCTATCTGGCTGGACACATTCACAGCGAACCGATTGTTTTTACCTAGCACCCAAATCGACCGGTCGCCTGGCAAGGATTCGAGCTCATTCTCAAAAACAATGTTCGCGTCCACGCCATCAGCGAATGACTCCGCCAGTTGTAGCCAATACTGGCGATTGGACAGTGGTAAAATAAAAGTGATCTCACTAGCACCAAAAAGTTCTCCTATCGTAGGCGGCGTCTCTTCCCTATCGAGGCTTCGAAATACATCAAAATAGGGGTCGACCAGTATCCCTTCAAGCTGGTCATAATTGTCGGCAATTACACCGTCGATCTTTTGGCTTAGCGCGATATTGTAAATCTGGGGATACTCTTCTCCCTGATAAAATAAGGCGACAGGCACGGTAATCGCATAAGGATCGTCCGGTTGTATCTGAGCGAACATGATACGCGCCTGATTATCGCCAACCTCGGTGACGGTAAAAGAAAGAGAAGGCGCCCCAATTCTGTTTATCCACTGGTCAAAAAATGACACCAGATCAACATCTGCAACCTCTGTAAAAAGTTGAGCAATGTCGGAGAACGCGGCACGTCTAAACTTAAAATCCTGATAGAACTTACGCAGACCCGCTAAGAACAAATCGTCCCCTATTTCTGTTCTGAGCATATGCCAAACCATTAGTGTTTTGCCGTAGCCTACCGCTTGACTCGCCGCAGAATTACGCGAAGTGAATCTGGACAGAGCGAAATCATCATCCTCAGCGACATAATTTTTATAACGGACCAGCATTTCCTTTCGATAGGCAGAACCCGCGCCGTCCATTTCGCGGAATAAATGATCGGCCAGATAGGAAGTTAAACCTTCGCTCCAGTTGCCACTTTCATAATCGGGATACACTCCATTACCCCACCAGTTGTGGAGAATCTCATGGGGATAGGACGATTCCAAAATAAAAGGAAAGCGAATAACCTGCTCTCCCAGCAAGGTGAAAGACGGCATGCCATAACCGGTTTCCCAAAAATTTTCTATAAGCGCAAATTTACTATAGGGGTAATCACCCAAAAGCGGTTCATACAAAGCAAGGTAGCGTATCGTGGCATCTAGATATTTCGTTGCTAAGTTCTGATCCGGCGTTCTTAGATAAGTCAAAACTTCTATATCGTTATACGTGGAGGCATAGTCGGTAAAGTCTGCCGCAATAAGATAGATCTCTTCCATGGGATCGTCGCTGCGCCAGCTATTTTCACCACTGCGATCACCTTGGCTCACCGCTGTCCAAGAGCTGGCAGAGTCAGCAAATTCGACTTGAAGATCAAAAGTAATCAACTCATTGCCAAAATCTGGAACCCACAGACTCCCCTTGTTCAAGTAAACGCCCTGCTCACCGATGATGCCGGAAGTCTCGGCGAAACTTTGTGCGTATTCGGCACTTTCTTGTTCAGCTAAGTCATAAACCGAACCAGAGTAGATTAATGACGCCTGATTATTTGCGCGGCGCGTTAAGCGTAACGTGTAGTTATTCAGATCTGCGGTTTGGGAGCCAGTATTGTTGATACCTATTCCCCGAGTCGGAGTTGAGGCCGGTAATTTGCTGAGGCTGCCAGAATTATTGGTAATGGCGAGGTTTTTATTTAGACTGAATTCAAGTTCTGTACGGTCGCTAGAATCAGGAAACGTTATTGTGTCTTCAACAATAATCGATTGATTAAAAGGATCCAAAACTATCCGCAGGCTATGATGAATGGGCTTAACTTGTATAACCGCGTTTGGTGCGGGGCTAAGCGTAGGATTTTGCGACGCGGGCAATGAAGATATAGGAGGCCCGTCGACGGCCCCCTGGCTCACAGGCTGACTATTCGCAAACCCACTGAGACTGAATAAAACAGCGAAAACTGTGATCCGAGTTATAGCTGTAACCTTACCTGTAACCTTAGATACACTAGCCATTTTTAACATCGACAAAACCTACCCCGCAAATGCTCTAATTCAAACCCAATAGTTCTAAGGCGCGGACGTGGTTCCACTGACTCATGTGAATCTGTGAAGCACCGCCAGGAGTTCTAGTTGTACTCCACGCGAGGCTCAATCCATTTGGAGAAAATACTGGGAGAATATCTGTACCCTCAGTATTAGTAACACGAACTGGTTCTTTAAGCCCTTCGGGATCGATCATAAAGAGCTCAAAATTTGCATGCCCCAAAACATTACTAGAATAAATTATGTAATCTCCTGACGGGTGAAAGTAAGGCCCCCAAGCCACCATAGAATCTGCGGTAAGTTGCCGCTGATTACTGCCATCTACGTCCATGGTCCAAATCTCGGCACTATTGCCGTCGGGATTAAAACGACGCCATAATACTTTTTTATTGTCCGGACTAAAAAATGGGCCACCATCATAGCCCGGTGAAAAGGTGAGCTGCTGAACATTGCCACCATCAGCATCCATCATATAGAGATCCATATAGTAGGAGCTATCGTCTTCAAGCAGTTCTTTCTCAGCCAGACTAAGAGGGCGGCCATAAGCATCTCGATTTGATGCGAAAAGAATTTTGCGACCATCTGACGAATACGAACCCTCAGCATCATAGCCTAGACTTTTTGTAAGGTTGATGATGCTGCTGCCATCTGAATTTGCCTGATAAATATCATACGCTGTATCGTAGTCCCAACCGTAAGGTCTTTCGATGCCACTTTCTCTGATCTCAATTTCCCTGGCCTGCTTTGCCAATGCATCTGGGTCTTCATGAGTAGACGAAAACATGATTTTTTCTTCAGTAGGATGTATCCAACTGCAAGTAGTTAAGCCTACTCCTGGCGACACCAAACTTGTCGATCCAGTGCTTAAGTCCCTTACGTATATTTGATAGAATGGATTATCACCTGGCACTTCACTTTGAAAAATTAATTGAGAGCCGTCCGCACTGAAATAACCCTCACCTGACCGCACGCCAGTTGTGATAAGTTGCTTGGTATTCGGCAATAGCTCAGATTCGTATTCTGTATCCCAGCCATCTGGAATGATGGGTTCGATATAAGCGGGTGAAGCGCCAGAATAGCCATCCGCTTCTTGGGCCTGAACAGATAATGAAACAAGACCTATACTAGCAACCAGTATGGGAATAACTGGAGTAGCTATTTTAGAAACAGGAAAAGCGAGTACTGTTTTAAGTAACCTTACGGGCGACAAACTGAATTCAATATTAAAAATCATAATTCAAAATCCGTTGTGAAATTCTCTTAAGTGTTAGTGCAGGCGTCGATAAAATTCTAGTCAAACGTAAAACTTTCCCGCTGTGGAAAAACGCCAAATAGGCCGCCGGTGTGAACAAAAACTATATTTTTTACACCAGGAAACTGTCCTTCCTCACCTTTATTTAGCTCACTCACCATGCCATGAAATGCTTTGCCCGTATAAACAGGGTCTAAGAATACGCCATCAGCTTGAGCGAGCTCGGCAATAGTATCAAAAACGCAAGGATCCGCTTTGCCATAACCTGAACCGAGGTAACCTTCTGCTGTTCTGATATCAATACTGCTTAGATCAAAATCCATTCCGTAGCGCTGTTTCCATAACGTTACGTCATCTTTAATCTTGCGTTCAAAATAAGCGGCATCATCACTAACGTTAAAAGCCACGCATTTTGCATCTAAATCAAACAATTTAGCACCTACCAAAAGGCCACCCTGAGTGCCTCCAGAACCGGTAGCACAAACGATGTATTCCGGATTAATCGATAAGTCTTCGAAGTCTTGTTTGAGTTCTGCTGCTGCAGCGATGTAACCCCACAACCCAATTTCATCACTAGCGCCTACCGGAATAAAAAAGGCTTTACTGCCTTGGTTTAAGTATTCTGCCGTAATCTCAGCGGCCCTCTCTTCATGTCCACTCCATTCATGCGTGCTGAGGTAGGTAATAGTCGCGCCACTAAGATAGGCCATCAAAAGATTTCCATCCGGGGCAGCTGGTCTTTCGCCGCGCAAGATCAAATGAACTTTTAGTCCTAGCCGAGCGCCAATAATCGCTGTAGCCCGGCAATGATTTGACTGGATACCACCACAGGTTATGAGTGTGTCGCAGCCTTGCGAGTTGGCCTGCGCAATAGAAAACTCCAGTTTCCTGATTTTATTGCCCGACACCTCCATGCCAGTGAGCTCATCATGCTTTATCCAAATTGAGACGCCTGCCGGCGCACCGGTGAAGTTACACAGCTCAGTGAGTGGCGTTGGGAGATTCGCGAGGTCTAAGCGTGGAGGGAATTCAATCATGATAAATTAATTCTCAACATTATTTTTCGGCGCTAATTCTCAGCCTTAGTTTTCAATAAAAACTGGCTCAAATTATAAATAACACAAACGAAAAAACGGAAAGGAGGTTTTAACTTCCTTTCCGTTTAGCGATTACTTAAGACCTCTGACTGAAATAAACCAATTGGCCTATCACTTCTGCCGTCATCTATATCTTAGGTTTTGGTCGCGTCATAAGCTTGTGATACCGGCTCGCTAATATCTAGCGGAACGAGAGCTTCGCTATATAAAAACAAATCAGTAAGCACCGCACGGACATGAATCGACGCATTCAAATTGTCGACCATCTCTGACCCAATTTTTTCTTGAGCCAAAATAAACTCCAACGCAGCTCCGGCGTTTCGACAGTCATTTGCAATAACCTGTTCGAAACTAACCTTGCTTTCTTTAAACGACTCGGCCATGTTTTTCATCGCATCAGCCATACCAGAAATAGTAGGCCGTGCATGTGGACCTGGTCCCGATTCGGTTTGAGCAGGCCTACCCTGTGCAGCGAATGCCAATAAAAACTCATAACCGGATTCAATTACTTCTATATTTTTTTCTATCACTACTTACCACTCAATTAGTTAATCAGCTTCTCTAGGTGACCAAAGGCTCGGGTCATGATTTGCTTTCACCTCATCTTCTGACATCCACCCAGTTACCATCGAGCGAGTGTAGAAGAGCTTTTCAGGTCGCAGTGCGAAATAGATATGAGTCGCTGCAAGCGCTACTAAACCCAAGGTTGATAAACCGTGCAAAAGGAATACGAGCCCCAGCTGGTCTTCTGGCATACTGTTTGTACGCTCCCAAAACGGGCTATCGATTTGCAAAAACATCAGTACACCAGTGATGATAACGGCGAAAACAACAACAGTCACAGCCCAATGCATACCTTTCTGCTCGAAAGAATATTTGCCAGGCATTTGCTCGGCGTTAAAAGGCTCGCCAAAATCTTTTGGCCCAAGGATCATTGACTTAAAATCCTGCCAAAACATCGACCGGATAATATGAAAAATGGTGATAAAGGTAAGTAACAGTCCCGCAATCCAGTGGATGCTCAACCACGCAAATCGTAGACCAAGTATTGGTGCAACACCGGTAATAATAAGTGCAAAAATGCTAAGGGCCATGACCCAATGGAATAATCTGTCAACAGATTCATGGCGAACTATCCGACGACCACCGGTTGATGCTTTTTCGATTTTCTTATTGGCCAAAGCGGCCATGATAATTGCGTGAGCTGCTAACAAAACTAGAACAGCTACAGCAACAACCCAAAGCAAATCCCAAGACACGCCTAGAATTACTTCTTCACCCCAAACATCGCGTTTATAGCGGACTATTTCTCCCACTTTACTGCCCTCTCAATTATTGTTTTTAACTGCTTTTATTGGATAGCTAACTGGCTAGGGGCGAGCCCGAGGTTTACCCTCGGACCGCTCTTTTAACAAGGTTAGCCATAAGTGGCACTTTAAAATGATTGTAGTTCAATGGCCTGGCACCTTCGATAGCCATGGCACCAACTTTCTCAGCCAATGCTTCCGAGCGCTGTTGCCCTCGAAGTGCATTTTCAACATCGTTTAACCGCCGAGGAACGCATTCAACAGCGCCGCATGCGATGCGAGCTTCTTGAATAGTGTCACCTGATACCTTCATCGCGGCCGCAACACTTACCAAGGCAAAGTCCCAAACATTTCTGTCAGCAACCTTCTCCCAGTAATATTCGGCATTCGCCCATTCTGAAGGTAATCGAATTGCAGTGAGAATCTCACCTTCGTTCAAAACAGTCATATTTACTATGTCGCGATCAGGACCTACGAAAAAGTCCTCGGCACTAACCAAACGCTGACCACCTTCGCTAGATATAACCATTGTGGCGTTCAAAGCCACTAAAGCAGGCGCAGTATCCGAAGGACTAACTGCTACGCAACGGCTAGCACCAAAAATGGCGTGCTCTCGGTTTAGGCCTTCAGGCGAATCGGCATAACAAATATTGCCGCCAGCACGATAGCAATCCAGCCCGCGTCGGTAATACCAGCATCGAGCGTCTTGCGCTAGGTTGCCAGCAATTGTGCCAACGTTTCTGATTTGCGGACTAGCGACGATACCAGCCGCTTGGGCTAATAGTCCGTAACGCGATTGAATAAGCGGATTATTGGCGATATCAGTTAACGTTGTAACTGCACCAATTTCTACGCCCGTTGATATTTCTTTAATTCCTTTCCAAGCATCGACCTGAGTTAACTCGATCATGGCTGTAGGAGACTTATTGCGGTCTTTTAACCAGCCATAAGTGTCCTGTCCACCACCAAGCAACCAACCGTCTTTGCCAAGCGAACTAGCTAATGCGAGCGCGTTGCCTTCATCAGTTGGCTGATAAAGCTCAATATCGGGCATTACATCATGTGAAGTGGCTACCATATCAACCTCTGAAATTGTTTTGTGCGAGTGGGATTGCTTCTGATTCAATACCGGCAACGTGGTTTATAATCATGTCCGCGGTAATTGGTGCAGCATTAAAGATGTGACCATCTAGGGCATCGGAAATAGCCGCTGTGAGAGCCGCAGAAACAGCACCCATAGCAGGCTCGCCGATTCCACGAACACCCACTGGATTCTCTGGATCAGGTAAATCTACCCAACCGGTTTGAATCTTAGATGGCGTGTCCAAGAACGTTGGAACCTTGCTCTGCCAGTAGCCAGTACTCGCCGGTAAACCATTTTGTGGATCGTATAAATGTCTTTCATAGCCAGACAATCCGATACCCCAAACTGCGCCACCCACAAGCTGATTTTTCAATCCTTGAGGGTGAAGAACCGTGCCACACTCACCGATACTGATCATGTCGAGAATTTCGTACTTGCCAGTTTCAGTATCGAGTTCAATTTCAGTGCAAGTAACGGTAAATCCTGGAGGATTACCCTCATGATTGCTGTCGTGGAAAACACCCATGAACCCTGTTCCTGCTAAGCGGGAAACGGAGATCGCTGTAAACTCATGTAGCTCTTCCGGCAGATCGGCCTCACCGGTGTATCTGCCACCTAGCTCCATTGCTCGCTGAGCAACCTGCGCATAGGTCATGCCAACAGTTGCATCTGCAATCTGGTGGACGCGCTCTTCGGATACATCGTAATCTGCGGCATCACCACCTAGATCAGTGGCTGCGATTTCTTTCATCTTAGCCAACATATCTTGAGCTGCTCCCCACATTGTACGAGTATTCGTGAATGTAGAGTTACTGCCATCTTGTGGCGAAGTAATAGGGAGATTATTGTCGGTGCGACCATTAATCACATCACAACTTTCCCAAGGCATTTTAAGCGCTTCGGCTGCCGCTCGTGACGTAGATGCATAAGAATATGTACCTAGGTTACCAACGCCATTGTGAATTCTTAGTCTACCGTCAACGCCCATCATGACGATGCCGTCCATGCCGCTTCGGCCTGCGTTGTGATAGCCCTGGCCAATGCCAAGTCCGATCACTTTGCTGCCGTTGCGCTGGCGACGACGTGATTGGCGATCTGCCCAGTTAAAACGATCAGCCGCCATAGTTAATGCTTCTGGCATATAAGCACTGGTAAATGGAATGCGTCGAGGGCCACCAACATCACCAGTTTGTGCTGCGTTCAATTTACGAAGCTCTAACCGGTCGATACCCAATTCATCTGCTGCTTTGTCTAAAATTGGCGAGATGATTGGTGCGATCTGATTCTGTCCAGGTCCACGTTGAGCGCCACGGTGTCCAGTATTACTACCAATTGAAGTGCCGCGGAATCTTACCGCGTCAGTTTGATATAAAACGCTGATGCAATCTGCTGCCGAGTAAGCATCGGCACCGCCGCCTTTACCGCCGTTGTCGGACACGATATATAAATCGCAGCCAGCCATTGTTCCATCGCCCTTAAATCCCACTTTAATCCAGCCTTGGAATCCTTGACGAGCACCACCGATAGTGAACTCTTCTTCACGGGTGATACGCATCATTACAGGTCGATTGATTTTCTGAGATAGTTTGGCAGGAATAGCCATACTTGGAATGCTGTTAGCGCGAGCTCGCTGACCAAAGCCACCGCCTGTTGCTACGTTAATGAAAACGAAATCTTCTTTCGGAACACCAACAATGCCAGCCATGTCATTCGCAAGGCCAGTCAAACTTTGTGACGTGCCGTGTAAGTACAATTTGCCATCTTCCCAATAAGCCATGGCGCTGCGAGGCTCCATAGATTGATGGGGGTAACCGGCTGTAGTGAAAGTGCTTTCGTATATGTACTTAGACTCGCCAAATGCAGCCTCTAAATCGCCATAGGCAACCGTTTGCTGAGGCTCGGCAGTAGGTTCGTTGCCTGCGCGGAAACTTTCCACCTGATCGCGGGTCCATTTTTCCGACTTAAATCCTTCACGGAAAACATAAGTATTACCACCGTCGTAAGCGTCTGGGCCGCCTTCAGTCAAACTGTCTAGCGGATCCAGCACAAAGGGTAGACGCTCGAAAGTTACTGATATTTTTGCAAGAGCCGTTTCTGCGGTCTTTTCGTCAATTGCCGCCAGCGCCAAAATAGGCTCACCTATTATAGTTGGCTGGTTGGTCAGAATTTTTAGACCCGTACTATTTGTTTCGCCGTCAGGATAAACGTCATCAGCGGTTAGTATGCCGAACACGCCTTCCATTGCCAACGCTTCAGTGGCGTCGATGTTGACAACCCGAGCGTGAGGCAGAGGGCTAGTTAAGAGCCGCGCGTAGACCATACCCTCGCGGCTATAGTCTTCTGCGTACTTAATTTTTCCAGTGACCTTACCAGGCACATCTGGTGGAACAAAATCTTTACCAATATGCATATATGCCATGTTGATTATCCTATTTGTGCGGCGCGCATAACGCCGTCGAGGTAAGAGTCATAAGAACCGCAGCGACAAATATTGCCAGCCAAGCCTTGACGCACTTCTTCTCGAGTTGGGTTTGGATTCGTACGAAGCAGACCAACCGCGGACATAATTTGTCCCGGTGTGCAGTAACCGCACTGAGGAGAAAGCTCTTCAACAAATGCCTGCTGCACTGGATGGAGATCACCGTTAGGCGATTCAAGGCCTTCGACAGTCTCTATTGCCATAGATTTCATCGAATGGGTCAGCGCTGAACAAGCGTAGGTTGGTATGCTATTCACCAAAACTGTGCAGGCGCCGCATTCACCGCGGTTGCAACCCAGCTTTGTGCCGGTCAGACCTAGCTTGTAGCGAAGCGTTGAGGCCAGAGTCTCTTGCGGTGCAACATCTACATTGCGCATTTGACCATTGACGTTGAGTCTAATCATGCGCTCTACAGCACCAGCTGGTCGAGTTTGGCCGTTAGCGGAATACCACAGGCCTGTCGAGGTTGCCGCTGCACCAGAGGCAATTACCCCTTTGATAAAGCGTCTACGGGAAAGTTTTGAATTCACGGGATCACTCGCCTCCGTTATAGGGAAAGAAATTATTATGACTACAAGCTCGGTGCTGCTCTAAAATGGCAGCTAACGAAATCTGATAGCACTTCAAATGGAGTCGCAAGATTAAATCACCTGATTGCTTTTAGCAAGCCGACCCAAGGCCCGTATGCCCCGTGATTCTGTCGTTTCACGTATTATTTCACTTGGGCTCTATCGATCTAAATAGTATTGATTCTCACTTAGATTTAGAAGCCGGACTCAAAGTTCCAAAAGGCAATCGCTAACCAACACGTCGAGCCAATGTCGGCGTTATTAAAATCAATCTTTACAGTCAAATCACATGACTGAATTTGAGACAATGGAAGGATCGAAAAACTCTTTGTTAACATGCTGTCACTTTGTTAGGCCTTAGCAACGCATAACTAGCGATAATCAGCAGCTTAGCGGACCGCAGAATCTGCGGAAAGGCGCAACTACCTTGACATATTCTGTCGTGGTGTTATTTTTATCGACCCCTTTTGAAGTGCTAAGCTCATCCACAGTAGCTTTAGTTAAGAGGGCGTATTAGCTACCGTCTAGTCCTATCATGACACTACAGCTTATTTACTGACTGAGTACCGAGAGGCAAACCGCCATCATCGGGAGAGGAGTAACGGAGCGAGAAAGTGAATTGAGAGGCGACGAACAACGAGATTAACGAACCTATGAGCAACGCAAACAAGCTATCTCTTCGATTTGGTTACCCTGAGAAGACAGGACTTTACGATCCCGCTTTTGAGAAAGATTCTTGCGGTGTTGGATTTGTTGCCAATATTAAAGGCCAACCAAGCCACCAAATCATGTTGGACGCCTACCATCTCAATTCGCGGATGGACCACCGTGGCGGTTGCGGCTTTGAAGCCAATACCGGCGACGGAGCGGGCATTTTAATGGCGTTGCCTCACACCTTTTTTGCAAAAATAGCAGCTGACCAGCTGGACCGGACATTGCCGGCAGCGGGCGCTTACGCCGTCGGAAATATTTTTCTGCCGCAGATCGCCGAAGAAAGAGAGATTTGCCGCCAAACGATAAACAACATTATTGCCGAAGAAGGCCAAGACCTTATTGGTTGGCGCGAAGTGCCACTTGACGCAGTTGGTGCCGATGTTGGCCCTGCAGCCTTAATGGCACAGCCTCATATCGACCAGCTATTTATTGCAGCGGCCGCAGGCTTGAATCAAGAAGCGTTTGAGCGAGTTCTGTATATAATTAGAAAGCGCTTTACTCACCTCCTTCGTAACGATAAGTCCTTAACCGAAGCGAAGCAACTGTATGCCTGCAGCCTTTCAACAAAGGTTATTGTCTATAAAGGCATGTTGACACCGGGTCAGTTGTTTCCTTTTTATAAAGACTTGACCAACACCAGCTTTGAAACCCATTTAGCGATGGTGCATTCACGTTTTAGTACCAACACATTCCCGTCATGGGATCGCGCCCAACCCAATCGATTTATGAGCCATAATGGCGAAATTAACACCCTGCGCGGTAACGTTAATGCCATGGTTGCTCGCGAAGGCAAGGCCAACACCGACGTATTTGGTGACAAACTCTCATCAATTTTTCCAGTAATCGAACCCGATTGTTCAGATTCCGGCAGCTTTGACTCGGTACTCGAATTCATGTTGCTGTCGGGCCGCTCATTACCAGAATCCGTAATGATGATGATTCCAGAAGCGTGGCAGTCCGATGCCAATATGGCTCAATCTAAAAAAGATTTTTACGAATACCATTCAGCATTGATGGAGCCTTGGGATGGTCCCGCTTCTATTGTTTTTTCCGATGGCCACTACATTGGCGCAGTCTTGGATAGAAATGGATTACGCCCTAGCCGTTATTATTTGACTCACGATGACAACGTTATTATGGCGTCTGAAGTCGGTGTAATTTATGTGGATCCTGCAAATGTGAAGTTGAAAGGCCGGCTTGAGCCAGGAAAAATGTTCCTGCTGGACTTTGAAGCCGGTCGTTTAATTCCAGACGAGGAACTTAAGCTTGGCATTGCAGGCAAGCGTCCTTACGGCGAGTGGCTGACAAATCAAAAAGTAACTTTGGCCGACATCGCCAGTGGCAGTGCCGATCACAGTCTTGACAGTGAACACACCTTGCAGCGCATGCAAGCTTTTGGCTATACAAGCGAAACCATGAATTTCATGTTGATCCCTTTAGTGACTGAGGCACGTGACCCTCTAGGCTCAATGGGCAACGATTCTGCTCTTGCCTGTCTCTCCGACAAGCCGCGCATGATTTATGACTATTTCAAGCAGCTGTTTGCGCAGGTCACCAACCCTGCCATCGATTCCATACGCGAAGAAGTGGTGATGTCGCTGGAATGTTTTATCGGACCAGAAGGTAATCTGCTTACAACGTTGCCCGAACAAGCTAGGCGTTTAAGCTTAAAGCATCCAATTCTCTCTAATCAGCAACTTACCGATATAAAGAATATGGATTTCAAGGGCATGAAATCTAAACTGATCGATACTACTTTTGATGCCAAAGAAGCAGATGGATATCGCCAAGCAATAGAAAGAATCTGCGCTGAGACTGATGAAGCCATTGCTAGCGGCTTTTCCTTTGTCATTCTGTCTGATCGGGCAACCTCTGCCAAACGCATTCCATTAAGCGCGTTAATTGCTTGCGGCGCTGTTCATCATCACTTGATTGGCAGTCATCAACGCACTCAAATCGGCATAATTTTGGAAACCGGTGAAGCCAGAGAGGTTCATCACCACTGTTTACTCACAAGTTATGGCGCAGACGCTATAAATCCTTACCTCGCGTTTGAGGCACTATGGAAAGCCAATCAAGAAGGCTTGCTGGGTGATGCCTATAAAACCGAAGACATGCTTGTTGCCGCTTACAAGAAAGGCATCAAGAAGGGCATGCTTAAAGTGATGGCCAAGATGGGCATCTCAACATTAATGTCATATAAAGGCGCACAGATATTCGAAGCCCTTGGACTTGCTGACGATATTATTAAAGTCTGCTTTGTTGGCACAGCGAGCCGAGTCCAAGGTATTAACTTTGACGTTTTAATTGAGGAATCAAAGCGCAGGCACAGCATTGGTTTCCCTGAAAAAGACAGCGACAGAATCCCTGAGCTGACCAACCCGGGCGACTACTACTGGCGCTCCGGTGGCGACGCCCACATGTGGAACCCCAACACTATTGCCAATTTGCAGATAGCAGCAAGAAATAATAGTCCAGAGGCCTACGCTGCATTCGCAAAACACTCAAATGAGGACAGTACTCGTCGCTGCACATTTCGCGGCTTGCTCAAGTTCGATCAAACTGTCAATGAAGCTATCAGCATCGATGAAGTTGAACCGGCAAGCGAAATCGTCAAACGATTTGCCACCGGAGCGATGAGCTTTGGTTCGATCTCGCAAGAAAGTCATGAAACATTGGCCGTTGCTATGAACAGAATGGGCGGAAAATCCAATACTGGTGAAGGTGGTGAAGATCCCGCTCGATTTGAGCCAATGGCAAACGGAGATTCAAAGCGTTCAGCAATTAAGCAGGTAGCATCTGGCCGCTTCGGTGTGACCACTTGGTATCTCACCAATGCCGATGAGCTACAGATTAAAATCTCTCAGGGCGCGAAGCCTGGAGAAGGCGGCGAACTGCCAGGTGGCAAGGTTGATGACTACATCGCTCGCATTCGCCACTCCACCCCTGGAGTCGGGCTAATAAGCCCACCTCCGCACCATGACATTTACTCCATTGAAGATATTGCCCAGCTAATTCACGACCTTAAGAATGCAAATCGTGAAGCCCGTATAAGCGTTAAGCTCGTTTCGGAAATAGGTGTCGGGACAGTTGCAGCTGGCGTCACAAAAGCCAAGGCAGATCATTTGGTAATTTCTGGCCATGATGGCGGCACCGGTGCATCGCCGCTTACCTCTATTAAACACGCAGGCTTACCCTGGGAGTTAGGGGTTGCAGAGACACACCAAACTTTGGTGATGAATAATCTAAGGTCGCGCGTGGTATTGCAGACCGATGGTCAGTTAAAGACAGGACGCGACATCGCTGTGGCTGCTTTGCTTGGCGCTGAAGAGTTTGGTTTCGCAACCGCGCCACTAATCACACTCGGTTGCATCATGATGCGTAAGTGTCATTTAAATACTTGCCCGGTTGGAATAGCGACTCAAGACCCTGAACTGCGCAAGAAGTTTAAAGGCAAGCCCGAACATGTCGTAAATTACCTTTGGATGGTTGCACAAGACTTGCGTGGCATCATGGCCGAGCTCGGTGTTCGTACTGTCAATGAAATGGTTGGTCGAGTTGACCTTCTGAAAACTGACGATGCCATAAATCATTGGAAGGCAGACGGCCTTGATCTAAGCCCCATGCTAGAGCCTGCGAAAGTAATTTTCGAAGGAACTGAATTCTACAAAACTCAAGATCAAGATCACGGCCTAGAAAAAGCACTGGATAACCAGCTTATCCGGCTAGCCAAGCCCGCTTTAGAAACTGGCGAAAAGGTTTATATTGAGCATGAAATCATCAACATCAATCGCGTTGTTGGCACGATGCTTTCTAACGAAGTAGCCAAGCGCTGGAAGGCAGAGATGCTTCCCGATGATACGATTAATATTAAACTCAATGGCTCAGCAGGACAAAGCCTTGGAGCATGGTTAGCCAAAGGTATTACTCTTACAGTAGAAGGCGATGCCAATGACTTTGTAGGCAAAGGTCTTTCCGGTGGCAAGATTATTATTTACCCACCCAAACAAAGCACATTTAAAGCCGAAGAGAATGTCATTGCAGGTAATGTAAATCTCTATGGAGCCACGAGCGGCGAAGCCTACTTTAGAGGCATCGTCGCAGAGAGGTTTGCTGTTCGAAATAGCGGTGCATCAGCAGTAGTTGAAGGTATTGGTGACCATGGCTGTGAATACATGACAGGTGGCCGTGTGGTTATTCTCGGTAAAACTGGTCGCAACTTTGGTGCAGGAATGAGTGGCGGCATAGCCTACGTATGGGATCCAAAAAATGCATTGGCAGCACAGTGCAATATGGAAACCTATGAACTCGATAGCGTCACGGCGGCCAATGACATTCTTGAGCTTAAAGGATTAATTCGCAACCATGCCGACTACACCGAGTCACCGGTAGCGAAATCGATTTTAGAAAATTGGGAGCAATCACTCCGTCAGTTTGTAAAAGTGATGCCAACAGATTATAAGCGCGTACTTGAAGAACAGGCAGCAGCAGCAACTGCAGCTTGAGAATTGAATGCTCGTTTGATGACAAAAGAAATTAAGGATAGAAATGGGAAAGCCTACTGGATTTAAGGAATTTGAGCGAGAGACTGCACCCTACCGTGATGCAACTCAACGACTCGTAGACTTTAAAGAGATTTATACGGACCGCAATGAAGAACACTTGGCCACCCAAGGTGCCAGGTGTATGGACTGTGGAGTACCATTTTGCCAATCTGAACAGGGCTGCCCGGTTTATAACCTAATTCCCGAGTGGAATGATCTGATTTATAACAACCGCTGGAAGGAAGCCTTAGAAAGATTACACAAGACCAACAACTTTCCCGAATTTACGGGAAGAGTTTGTCCTGCTCCCTGCGAGGGGGCATGTGTGCTAGGTATTAATGAGTCTCCTGTAGCGATTAAAAATATCGAATGTGCGATTGTCGACAAAGGCTTTGAAGAAGGTTGGGTTGTTGCTAATCCGCCGACGCAGCGAACCGGCAAAAAAATAGCCGTAGTGGGGTCTGGCCCTGCCGGACTCGCAGCAGCCGCTCAGCTCAACCTGTCAGGTCATGAAGTCACTGTATACGAAAGAGATGATCGAATCGGCGGCTTGTTGATGTATGGCATACCCAATATGAAGCTTGAAAAGGATGTGGTCGACAGACGAGTTAATTTGCTTAAAGAGGAAGGTGTCAAATTTGTAGTCAACGCTGACATTGGCGGGACAGGTGAAAAAGGTATTTTGGTAAGTAAGTTGCTAGAAGAATCCGACGCCCTTTTACTTGCAACCGGCGCCACAACTCCACGTGATTTGAATATACCCAACCGCGCGGGCGACGGCATCCACTTTGCCATGAATTTTCTCTGGCGTAATACTAAAAGCCTTCTCGATTCTCAATTGAACAATGGCGAGTATCTCTCCGCCAAGGGCAAAAAAGTCATCGTGATAGGCGGTGGTGATACCGGGACCGACTGCATAGGAACTTCACTGCGGCACGGCTGCGAGTCTTTGGTTAATTTTGAAATCATGGCGAAACCTCCTGAAGCTCGCGCAGATGATAACCCTTGGCCATTGTGGCCAAAGATCCACCGAATTGATTATGGACACGAAGAAGCAACCAAGAAATTCGGCCAAGACCCTCGAGTCTATTCAATATCAGGCAAAGAATTTGTTAGAGACGAAGACGGCAAGCTATTAGGCATTAACACTGTCGAGGTCGACAAAAACTTCAAAGAAGTTCCCGGCACTGTTAAATTTTGGGAAGCCGATCTTATCCTTCTTTCAATGGGTTTTCTTGGTCCAGAACATTACGTCAGTGAAGCCTTAGAATTAGAATTGGATGGCCGCTCGAACTATAAAGCGGAATATAAAAAATTCCAGACTTCTACAGCGAAGGTATTTGCCGCTGGCGATTGCCGCAGAGGACAATCGTTGGTGGTTAGAGCTATCGATGAAGGTCGCTTAGTGGCCGAAGAAATAGACAACTACTTAGACTCTCAGTGAGCCCGCACGCTAGGGTAAATCAACCGTTACCCTAGCGCTCCATTCGCCTCACCCAGACACGCTTGACCTTGCTGCCCACTTCACTCAATTGAATTCCCAAAATAGGCTCAGCACGGCCCCTAGCGCCACGTCAGTCTTTAAAACAGCGACCTCCTTTCCTTAAACTCCTAACTGCTCTGCTTTTTTCTACTGCTTATTTCTCCCCCTGCTTACATATGGATACTCTTGTTTATCATCCTGCGCAAATACTTCCTAAGCGAGTGAACTTTCTGACATACTCGGCATGTAATCAATTTAGCCAATGAAGCCCTTTATGCCAGATTCGGTTCTTAGCCTTGAGAACGTAGTGAAAACCTACGGCGATTTTACCGCCGTTGACGGTATTAGCTTAAATATACCTAAAGGTTCTATCTATGGGTTCTTGGGCCCTAACGGGGCCGGCAAGACCACTACTATTCGCATGATCCTTGAGATCGTCAAACCAAGCAGCGGCTCGATTTCTATTCTCGGCAGTCCATCAGCATTAGACGTTCGTAACCGCATTGGTTATCTGCCTGAGGAGAAAGGTCTCTATAAGAAAATGAAGGTCTGGGCGGTTATTCAATACTTCGCCATGCTAAAGGGTATGCAAAAAAAGCAGGCACGGGATCAAGCATTTAGCTTACTGGAGAAATACGGGCTGAAAGATTTCGCAGAATCGAAAGTCGAAGCGCTCTCAAAGGGAATGGGACAAAAGGTGCAGGTTCTATCTGCTGTAGCTCACGAACCTGAACTGGTCATTTTGGATGAGCCATTTTCCGGATTGGACCCCATTAATCAAACGGTTCTTGAAGAGCTGATCAATGACATGGCCAACAATGGCCAGACCGTTATATTTTCTACCCACGTTATGCAGCATGCCGAACGTCTGTGTGATCACATTTTGCTTATCACTAAGGGTAAAAAGGTTTTTGATGGAACTATCAAACAAGCCAAAGCAACGGTATCTAGGCGAGTGATGGTCGCGACAAACAACGATATCAATCTGCTTAATCAGCTGCCAGGAATCGACAGCATAACCGGCACCGACAGTGATTTTCCCAACGAGTGGCAGTTGGACATTTCTGATACATTTGACCCTCAAGAGATCCTGCGCTTTTGTGCCGAAAAAAATATTGGGCTGAGTAGGTTTGAATTTACTGAACCCAGCCTACACGATGTTTTTGTTCACTTGGTTGGCGACGAAGCGCGGGAGCATCAATTTCGATGAGAATGATATGGCTGATAGCGTCTAGAGAATATCTGGAAAATGTTCGCACCAAAGGATTTTGGATTACGATTCTTATATTCCCAGTAATATTTATTGGCATTTATTTCTTACAGTCAGTCCTGTCCGATGCCACCCCCACGCGCTATTACTTACTCATAGATCAGTCAGGAAAATATGAGCAGGCGGTAGATGTGGCCATTGAGCGCAATCACCAACGGCGCGTCCTGCAAACATTTGTTCAGTACCTATTGGACAACCGCATGGAAACCAATTTTGAACTTACCGCGGCAAATGCATCCAGCGCTGCAGATCAATTTGTTGATGATGTAGATGCTAATCAAGTCGCCGCATTAGATGACTGGCTTAGCAACGGCGGACTCGATTTTGCATTGGTTATGGCAACCCCCTACCTTAAGAAAGATTCGCCGCCATTCGAGCAACCAGAAAACCAATTTATTCTCGCAGACCTGCCCAGCGATGTAGACGCATCAGCGGCACCTGCTGATATCGTGGAAGCTTTGCGCCCTTATTTAACAGGGCGAAAACTAATCGACTCCGGTGAAAACTCGGGACCGTTGTTTGCACTGATTCTAATTCCTGAAAATGTTGAGCAGTCTATTAGTAGACCTAACACAGCCCCACAGGCGCCCAACCCAAATTCAGGCATTCAATACTGGGCTAGTAATCTTACAGATTCAAGGCTGCCCGATGCCATTGCCAACAGCATCAACGCTGAAATTCGTGAACAAGAATATGAGAAGCTAGACCTTAATACAGAACTGGTGCGAAACATTCAACGAACTCGAATGCCGCTCAATCAGCTGGACCCTTCTGCCGCAGCAGGTGAAGAGGCAGTGAGCATGGCGGATACGTTCCGTCAGTTTGCCCCCATTGGCTTTGTCTATTTGATGTTCATTTCATTAATGCAAAACGTGCAGTACCTGCTATCTAACACCATTGAAGAAAAATCCAATCGCATTATCGAAGTGCTTTTGGCATCGGTGACTGCCGGTGAATTAATGATGGGTAAACTTTTTGGTATAGGATTAGCGGGGTTAACAACCATTGCCGTATGGCTCCTGTCTTTCTACCTGTTCATCACTTTGTACGACAGCTCGGAGACCGAGCTGATCTCGCAAATACTGGAAGTTGTTTTAAGTTCGGATTTGATTCCTTGGTTTGTGTTTTATTACTTTGCAGGCTATGCGCTTTACTCTGGCGTCTTTCTCGCTATTGGTAGTCTTTGTAATACGCTCAAAGAAGCACAGGCAATGATGACGCCAATGATCATGATTCAGGTCGTTCCACTTGCCACAATGTTTTTTATCGTCTTAGATCCCAATAATACCTTGGTAAGAATCATGTCGTGGTTTCCACTGTTCACGCCTTATGTGATGATGAATCGGGCCGCAGCGAATCCGCCTCTTATTGACGTGATAGGAACCACTATTGTGCTGATTGCTAGCATTGCGTTGGTGCTTTGGATGTCGGGCAAAATATTCAAGCATGGCGTACTAAGAACAGGTCAACCACCAAAAATAGTGGAGCTTTTCCGGCTATTCAGATCGCCTAAGTGATTTCCCTAATTGGAGTCGCTATGACAGCGGCTAGTAGACTAACTAAGACTGCTTGCCTGGCACGGACCTAATCGATTCTTTATCCAAACCGCAGTGAACACATTTTTTACTACGCAGACTCATAAGAATGGAGCGCACAAAAAATTGCTCGTTGCATGCGGGACATTTTCGCATAGTCATATCAAAAGCAAACGCAGACCAAAGTGCCATATAGACAAACATGAAGCCATCAATACTCCGGCCGCTACTTAGTAGAAACCAAACACCTACTGCATAAACCGGGAATGTAGCGAAACAAACTAGAAGCCGCATTCGCGCTCTTAAGACTTTTTTCAGAGCAGCCATACTTACTCCACTGCGCCGTGCGGGATCAATTAGCCGATTGCTCCGATTTTCGGATTCGTTGTTATTGTGCATAACTTATTCTCGCTGATTCTACCGAATGAAAAAACGTTAAATAATTGCCGCCACTGCTGTCCAGCCTTGGGTCACCCCAATAAATAACAGGATTACAGCGAGAAGACGGTTTATCATTTGGCTGCTTTTCTGCAGGTGTGTCTTGAGATAGCCGCTGGCAATAACAAAGCCATACAAAGCCATGAATTTGCCGAAAAATATCCCACACAAGAAAGCGACTTGATAAATACCAGAATAATCAAAATTGAAAGTTTGGTCGATAGCGGTTAATGCAAAAATCCAAAAAGGCACGACCTGAGGATTGACCGAGGCAATGAGAAGCCCTTTCTTAAAAAAGGATTGCTGCTCATTTTTTTGATCTTGCAGTTTAGGGTCAGATTTTCGAGTAAAAACCACCAGTGCAAGTACGATGAACGCGATGGCTATAGTCAGTTTTACAATGGCATTAGTTTCTAGAAAGGCGCTAATGACGAAACCGAAACAAATCGCAATCAACGCCATGCCAACCTCGACGAAAGAAGCGGCAAGTGCCATCTGCGTGCCACGACGTGCATCGTAGTCGATTGAAGTTTTCACAACGCTAAGATTAATCGGCCCAAAAGGTATCGTGCCGATGACGCAAGCTGCCATGCCAACTAGAAAGTAAAGAAGAGTGCTATCCATGCTACTTGTACCCTTGCGCCTGCAAATTAAACAGCGTGGCATACTGGCCATTAGCCTGCAACAATTCTTCGTGACTACCCTCTTCCATGATTTCTGACTTTTCTAATACGATTATATGATCGGCCATTCTGACCGTAGAAAACCGGTGAGAAATTATTATCGAAATCTTATTTGCCGTAATGTCTTTGAAATGAGCAAATATCTCCGCTTCTGCTCTAGCATCAATAGCAGCCGTTGGCTCGTCGAGGATAAGCACATCTGCTTGGTTGCGCATAAAGGCTCGAGACAGCGCTATTTTCTGCCATTGCCCGCCGGACAGCTCCTTGCCGTCTTTAAACCAAGTGCCAAGCTGAGTGTCATAACCGCTGGGCAAGTCTTTTACAAAAACGTCAGCCATACCCTGCTTGGCCGCACCTTCTACCTGTTCTCTATCTTGGATATTGTCGACATCGCCTATTCCAATATTTTCACCGACGATCAGCTGATAGCGTGCAAAGTCTTGAAAGATCACACCTATCTTTTGGCGCAAAGTTTCTATATCCCAGTCGCCTAACTCTAGACCTTCAAGGTAAATGCTGCCCTCAGTCGGGGTATACAATCTGGTAAGCAATTTAATTAACGTTGTTTTGCCGCTGCCATTCTCACCGACAATAGCCAAACTCTCACCGGGCTTAATATGCATTGAAATATTCTTCAGAGCTGGAAAATCGCTACCTGGGTAAGAAAAACTTACATTTTCAATGCGAATTCCATCTCCTGGATTTGGCCCTTCAGTTCCTTCCCCATTTTGCTCCGGAACTTCATGGTCCAAGTATTCGGTTAGGTTTGACAGATAAAGGTTGTCTTCATACATGCCATTTATTGAAGTCAGGCTATTGGTCACCGCACTTTGACCCAATCTGAATTGCGCGATGTACATCGTCATCTGACCAATCGTGATGACACCTGCTATTGCTGCAAAACCCACCCAGCCATAGGCGAAATAGAATGCAGCGCTGGCAAGAAGACCTAGAACATAGCCCCAAACACCACGGCGAATAACAATGCTGCGGTCCTCTTTGTACATTTGGCGAAATATATCTACGTATCGATCTAAAAACATCCGGCCCAGCTTAAGCAGCTTTACTTCTTTGACTCCATCCTCGCGAGTAAGAACCATTTCTAAGTAGATTTGCATTCTCCTTTCAGCAGAGCGCCGGCGTTGGAGTCGAAAAGCTTCACCAGAGAATTTGGCTTCTACTAGAAATGCCGGAATACCGGCGAGCCCAAGTAACAAGACTGCGTAGGGAGAAAACTGAAAAAGAAAGATGCCAATAGTAACCAGCAAAGTCGTATCACGCAGCAGATCGAAAGTTTTAATTACGAAACTCAACGGTCGACTAGATGCTTCCCTGCGCGCCCGCACCAATTTGTCGTAGTATTCGGCGTCTTCAAAATGAGCGAGCTCTAGGCCAAGCGCCTTCTCAAGAATCATCACATTGATTTCGTTGCCCAGCAGCGCCCGAAGAATCGACTGGCAAACGCCGTTTATTTTCTGCGCAGCGGTCATCAATACGACAAGCAGTGCTTCGATGAGCACATATTTGAGCAGGTCGTCTCGAGCGGCATCGGCGACGTCACCAGTTGATTGAAAGGCAGTTGAAACAGCATCAACAAAAAGACCGCCCACGGACGCAATGGCAGCGGGTAAGAGACCGGAAAAAAAAGTGGTCGCAGCCATGGCCAATGTCAATCCGGCGCTGGTGTTCCAAACAATACGGATGGCAACGCCACTGTATTTGAAAACCGAAAGGAATTTACGAATCGGGTTTACAGGTTCTTGATTTTCCAATGTCTACTCGGGAGTCTTAGGGGTGAGGTAACTTAAGTTTATTAGTTAAAGATACGCGGATTATGTATTCGTGGATTTTAACACAGTTAGTTTAGAGCAATAGTTCTGGGTTTTGGCTCTGAGCCTGGTTCTCTTTATGAACTCTTCTTATTAATTCTTTCTACAAGTATTTTTTATAAGATATAGACAATAAAAAAGGGAGCCAAACTTATCAACTCCCTTGTTTTTTACCATCAAGCCAGAAAGTAATTTAGATTTTTACCAGCTTTAATACGAAGCGATCTGTATTTCGAGCGAGGCTTTCATCAAAAGGCCCTTTGGTATGGTCGTCAGCTGGATTGTTGAGCATGTCGCTAGTGCTTACCAAGGCGAAATCACCGCTGGCAACCAGCGCCATGACCGCATCGTCAAACGCAATTCTGTGCAACGTGGCGTTATCTGCCCCAGCTGAACCCTCGTGGTCGACAACGGCAAGGACTCCACCTGTTTTCATGACATTGGCAATTTGACCCAGGAAGCCTTGAGCTGCCACAGGATCTGGATTGTAGACGTCATGGAAATTAAGCGCCGTCATCACAAAATCAACCGATCCCGCCGGGATATCTGAAACCGGGCTCATCCAATGTTCGACATTGGACAATCGAGATAACCTATCGTTAATGATGGGCATATTACGCTCAACGAACGGAGATTCGCTGTTCTGCATATAAACCTTGCCGCTGTCACCAACCGCATAGGAGAGCACTTCGGTGTACCAACCACCGATAGCGATCAGATCCAATGCCGTCATCCCGCTCTCTAGGCCCATGAATGCGAGTAATTCAGGCGCTTTACGATTTACGTCTCGCTCTTTATCTGCCGCTGGCCGGTCTGGATTGGCCATGGCGCGCTCTAATGCAGCAGTGTCCAGTGCGGCATTTGCTAAGCTGCTCAATAGGCAAGCCGTAAGCAGTGATAAAACTGTTTTCATATTGTTTACCCTTTTCTGAATTTTGAGAGGTGATCTGTCTGGTATTGCTGACACATCGGGAGCTACCGGTATTCGGTAGCTTTTTTCTTTTTTATTATGGCCCTGCTATAAGCAAGGCCCATCAGAATAAACTAAGGGGCGGGGGGGCGTACACTGTATTCGACGCTTTACAGCGTGGTTCTGGACTCTTTTTAACGAGGTTCTTGACTCTTTACAACGTGGTTCTTGACAGCTTACAGCGAAATGTTCGAGCTCTTACCGAAGTATTCGACATTTACCGCAAAGACCTCGACAGCTGGCGAGAATCGCCAAACTGACAAATCCAGAGCTAAAGGCTGCAAATTTAGTGCAGGCGCTTGAATTCCATCAACTCACCTTCGAAGAACTGTTTCACTTCGAGAAGCTGACTAAGGTCACCATCGGACTCCATTAAAGGGAGATGATGCTCAATATCATTGAGAATGTTGGTAATGCTTCCCGTATCAAGACTACTAAGATCCAGATCGAAGGGGAATTTAAGTTCATTGGACATGAAAACTACCGCTCCTTACGAACGTATTACTGAATTAATTAGGCCATATGCCGTCCAAGCATACTATCGACTGACATTAAGAAATCTTCATAAGAAATTCTATTAATTGAAGTTTTTCTATTTTCAGAGCCCGCTAACTTCGTGTAAGCCAGATGCGCTTTACGACCGAAACTTCACGTATTACACTACCCCCGAAGTTTGTGAACACCAACTTCCCTCAGACTTTCGCGTATACAAACGTTAGCTGTAGTAATATTTTTGAAAAATAATAACTAGTTGCGCAAAGCGCACTGTCGGAGAGAGAGTTCTTGACCACGTTTGTTAAAGCGTGGGCGCGCGCTGTAATTGCATGGCGCCTGCCTATCATCATAGCTACGGTATTGCTCATCCCAGCGATGCTGCTTACCGGCGGCCCAATTCCCTTCGATAACAGCACCGAGCGCTATTTTGTGGCTGGTGATCCAACCCTAATCGAATTCGATAAGCTTGAAGAATATTTTGGTGACAACGAATATTTGTTGGTTGGCTTTGAAGCCGCGGCCGGAGATGTATTTCAAACCGATACTTTGGACGCTATTCAACGCATGTCAGAATTTTTAGACTTTCATCCCTATGTGACCCAGCTTCGCTCGATAACTAACTTCCAATATATCCATGCTGATGGTGATGACCTACGCACCGATTACTTAATTGAAGATATCGAGGAAGTCATTGGAAATGAGGAGGCAATCAACGAAATAAAAAATATTTTGCTCTCTGAAAAACTTGCCTTAGGGACATTGATAACCGAAGATTTTCACCACGTTAGAATAGCCGCGAGAGTAGAATACAGAGAAGAGACGTCAGACCATAAAATTGAACTAGTCCAAGATCTCTATGAGTTTGTAAAAACCGAAAATTTCGAATCCGATCAATATATTTTACACCTATCAGGCTACCCGTTGGTGAACGAGCGCTTTGAAACGGTAACAGCCGAAGACATCAGCGTCCTAATACCGATAATGATAGCACTTATGGCAGCTATTCTATTTGTCAGCTTCCGCTCCTTAGCGGCCACCCTATTTCCCTGGCTCGCCATTACTTGCAGCCTACTCATAGTCTTGGAGCTGCAGTACTACTTAAAGATCCCCCATTCAACTATTGATAGCGCCGCCTTAATACCCACGCTAATCATCATTGGCATCGGCATCACCGTACACGTTCTTATTGATTTTTTCCGCTACCGAAATACTGGTGAAAACAGTATAGAATCAGCTCAAAAAACCATTCAACATATTTGGGTTCCTGCTTTTTTTACAGCTATTACAACATCAGCCGGATTTATTGCACTGTCGATAACCAAAATAATGCCAATTAGAGAATTCGCTCTACTTGGCGCAATTGGGCCGCTAGTGCTTTTTATTTTTTCCCTAACCGTACTACCCGCCATGTTGAGTTACTTAGGCAATCTGTCTAACAAAACTAAAAATATCTTAGATGCCGGTTTTATTTCGAAACTTACGCAGCACATTCCTAATTTTACCCTACGACGGCGAAACCCGATTTTGGCTCTTAGTATGATGGCCCTAATCTTTTCTATACTTTATTTACCAAGCATCAAAGTCGACACCAACTATGTCTCACTCTTTAAAGAATCGAGCCAGACCCGACAGGACATAGTGTACTTCGACGAGGCGTTTCGAGGCATGATGACGCTAGACATAATCTTAGACTCTGGTGAGTACGATGGTGTAAAGCATCCCAAATTTCTGGCCAAGATGGAGTCCATGCAAGCCTGGCTCTCGGAGCGCGAAGCACTAGGCCCAATCAACTCGCTTATAGATTATTTAAAAGAAATCAATCAATCCCTGCACGGCGATGACTCAACATATTATCGAATTCCTGATTCCTCAGCCATGACCGCACAATATCTCTTGCTCTATGAAAGCTCAGGGGCCAATGAAGATCTTTCAGACATCAAAGATTTTGACAATCAGATGGCGCGTTTAGTAGTCCCTGTTGTCAATATGGACGCATCGGCAATGAAAGCTGAATTGGATACCATCAACGAATACTTCTTATCAAATTTTGGCGAACTCAATCCCATAGTGACAGGCACTATGGCGCTCGCTACAGTACAAGATGTCTATGTTTCCGATGGCATGGTGCAGAGTTTTCTGATTGCGCTAGCTGTGATTACGGTATTTTTTATTGTCTTATTCCGTTCATTTAAATATGGACTGCTCTCAATCGTTCCCAGCATACTGCCGATAATTTTGGCAGGTAGCGTGGCAGGGTTTTTAGGTGTCTTTATGGATCTGAGCGCTGTCATTGTCTTCGCCATGACAATGGGTATTGCAGTGGATGATGCCATTCACGTGATGAGCCGGTATTTGTTAGCTAAAGAGCAAGGCGCCAACGCTCACGATGCTATCCAACGCGCTATGAATGAATCTGGAAGAGCCGTAGTATTTAGTTCAATTGTGTTAGTGTCTGGATTCAGTGTGCTGTGCTTCGCCTCATTCACGACGGTAATCTACGTCGGCTTGTTTGGCGCAATTATTATGTCTCTAGCCTTGCTCGGGGACCTGTTGGTTTTGCCCGCCATTTTGTATGTGGTAGATGGCGACTCTGATAGCACTCAGGATAGCGGCCTGAACAAAACCGCAAAACCGGCCGTGGCTCAAACCTAGAAAAGCGCTTGTTTCAATCAGGAGTTACAAAAATGGGATACACCGGCGTTTTAAGATGTCGCCCTGCTAGTTTTTTGGCCTTTTCAAATGCTCTTTTACGTGCAGTTTTTTTGGGGGCAGCCTTTTCTACGGCCGTTACTGCTCAAAATCTAACTGCCTATGACGTGATGATGCAGGTAGAAAATCGCGACGGCGGTGAATCCTCTATCGGAGATTACACCATGGTGCTGATAGATCGCCGCGATCGTCAGCGAGTAAGAAACCTGCGTATTTATTCAAAAGATTTTGGTGAAGACAACAAAGCTCTTTCGCTGTTTGAAACCCCTGCCGACATCAGGGGTACCGCTTATTTGAACTTCGACTGGGATAATCAAGACAGAGACGACGACTCTTGGCTATACCTACCCGCTTTACAGCGTGTGAAACGCATTGCATCAAGTGACACGTCCGATTCCTTCTTAGGCAGTGACTTCACCTATGCCGACATCAACGGCTACGAACTAGATTGGTATGACTACACTTTCATCAATGAATCAGAGACGGTGGATGACTTAGAGGTTTGGGTTGTTGAAGCGGTCCCAAAGCCTGAGTTCAAAGACAAGGCTGAAGATGCAACAGGTTATTCCAAGATGCAAAGCTGGGTACGAAAGGATAATTTTGTACAGGTTCGCGGGCAGGTATGGGAACTTAAGGGGAATAGAGTAAAATACTTTAACTCAACCGAGATCGAGTTGATTGACAATATCTGGACAACCAAACGCTTGCAGGTGGTGACCACGCGCAACGGCCGCCAAGAACATGCTAGCGTGCTGCAGATAAACAGCATCGATTACAACGTTGCTGTGGACGACTCGTCCTTCACCACCGAATACATGCAACGTGGATTAGATTAACTCAGGCCTTAAGTGTTCAAAAAATCCTGCACTAACTCCTCCATTCGCCAAATCCAGTACTGCCTCAGTGCATTACTTTTAATGCCTATTGCCTGTGTTGCTCAGGATGATTTTTTTACTTCCATCGATGTTGATATCGCCGAGACACAATCTTCCGATTACTCGGTCATTGGATGGATCACCCAAAACGCATCCTACGGCATTGAAGAACCCAGCCAGCTATTTAGCCGCACCGACAGTGAACTTAATGGGCTGCAAACTAGTCTTTATATTCAGGCAGATGGAAAGCTCAGCGAAAAATCAAACTTTAGGATTAGCGGAAAATATTACCATGACCCAATTTATCAACTAAAAAGTGATGTGCCTCATTCAAAAGAAGAAAGAGATCAGCTTCGCAATCGCCTCGAGGTGCGAGACTTTTACATCGACTACCAAGCCGACAACGGCTTTTACTTCAAAGTTGGGAATCAAATCCTAGCCTGGGGCCTGTCTGAATACGTTCGGGTCACCGATCAAATAAATGTGGAAGATCAGTTTGCTATAGCCCAGCAAGATCTCGAAGATTTGAGACTGCCGGCCCCCGCCGCACTTATGAGTTACCGATTCAATGATTGGCTACTCGATACCGTTGTTACCTATGATGCTGACAGAAACCAAATCGCACCAGAAGGTGATGAGTTCGATCAGTTTGCTCGGCTGCGCAACAACAGGTTTGCCTTGAACCGCCAAGACACCAAAAACATGACAGAAGGATTTGTTCGGCTATCTACTCAGCTTAGTTCTGGTGACCTTCAGATTGTAGCAGGCGAGTTTAACGACAATAATTTGAGTGTTGATAACATTACCGCTGTGCAATCGTCAGAACCCAGTGTGAACTTCAACCAAAATCGAATGCGGATGATTGGCGCGGCGGTAAACTGGGTAGAAGGCGCCTGGCTTTTCTATGGAGAAGTGGGCGCTCTGTATGATGTTGCGGTTCGCCCTAATGCACAGTCTTTCTTCGGCCAAGTTAATGGTTGGGATCAAAAGGATCAAACGCTCGCCGTAGCCGGGATCGAGTACAACGGATTTAGTAATCTCCTGTTGAGCCTAGAAATCGATAGCATCCACACTCAAGATCATGACAGTTTTATGCTGGCGCCAGTTGATCAAATTAGTGTTGGTGCACGCTTTAACTGGAGCGCTCTAAACGAGAGACTACGAGTGGTAGGAGTTTGGAATAAGCTGGCTAATAACTGGGGACGCGTAAGTCGGTTATCGATTGACTATAACTGGTCGGATAATTTGGACCTGAGTTTTCTTTGGGTTGACTACAATGCCAGTAGTGACTCTGTATTTTATGCGTTTCGAAATAACGATGTTGTGCAGTTACAGATGCGCTATAACTTTCAGCTGTAGCTAATTGCTTGCCCTGATTAAGAGAGGCTTAACTATCTAAACCCATCGCTTTGCGCGCGATTTGATTTTTGAGCAGCGGCAAATTATTAACACCTCTAAGACCTAGGTTACGCAGCCACCTCACTGGCAATGCTTCTTCGGCAAACAGACGCTTAAACCCTTCCATCGCCCACATGGTTGCAATATTGTGGCCACGGCGTTTTCGTTCATACCGGCCAAGTACTACAGGGTCGAATACGGCACGGCCACTAGCAATACCTTGGCTTAGTTCATCTGCTAGCGCAGCGACATCTAACAAACCCAAGTTAACACCTTGACCAGCTAACGGGTGGATAGTGTGCGCCGCATCCCCGACCAACACCACGTTATTTTGGCTGTATTTTTTCCCATGGCGCTGGCGAAGTGGCACAGCAAATCTCTTTGCACTAGATTCTATTTTCCCAAGCTTGGACTCAATTGCCTGTTCCAATGATTGATTAAAACCTGCATCGTCAAGCTGCATTAGCGACTCAGCAAGCTCTGGGAGGCAAGACCAAACAATAGAACAATAATGCTGGTCATTAGAATCTTGGCTAGGAGATAAGGGTAAAAACGCCAGAGGGCCAGTGCTCATAAACCTCTGCAAAGCCTTTGCGCCGTGCGGCAACTCGGTTTTTACAGTAGTCACAATTGCTGTGTGATCATAATCCCATTCTTTGGTGTCGATATTAGCGAGTTTGCGAATAGGTGAATTGCCCCCGTCCGCCGCGACCACCAGTGAGGCTGATATGACCATACCCGATTCCGTGGTTATACGGGCTTTATCAGCGTCGTTATTGCCTAGGGTGAGCTGCGCAATTGTCGCACCACCGACTAGCTCCAGGTTCTCTATTGACGCCAGTGAGCTCTGGAGCGCGCAAAGAACAATAGAGTTTTCAACAATATGACCTAGCTCGTTGGCGCCTATTTCACTAGCCGAGAAATTAATTGATCCAGTGCCATCGGCATCCCACACCTCCATTTCCTGATAGGGGCTTATGCGTTTATCTGCGATCGCTTCCCAGATGCCGAGCTTCTGGAAAAGAAGCTTTGACAGCTCTGTGAGAGCGCTAACACGGGGATCAAATTCCAACTCAGTGGAATCGAATGGGGTTTTTAAAAGGCTAAACTCGCGCTTGTCAATTAATGCCACTTTAAGGGGCAAGCGGGCCAAAAGATGGGCCAAACTTGCTCCCACTAGGCCTGCGCCTACAATGGCGATATCAACATCAATTTGCTGGGTAGAGTTCATGACATCATTATAAGCAAAGCCGCTACAATTCACTAACACTAACGCCTACACTTACCGTTCACTTATAGACCCAAGCAATAGCACCAATAGGCTAATATTGCTAAACTGCCTAGCTAATTCATCGCAATTCGGAGTCACCAACCATGGGAAATGTCGTAAATACTGCTCAATTGAATGATTATATAGGCAAGGAAGTTGGAGTCACCGATTGGGTTGAGGTCGATCAAGATCGCATCAATAAATTTGCCGATGCCACTGGTGATCATCAATATATTCATATTGACCCAGAACGTGCGGCCCAAACACCTTTCGGCACGACCATCGCTCATGGGTTCCTTACGCTGTCCATGATTCCTTTGCTTAGCGCTGAAAACGGTGGTCTGAAATTAGAAAACGCGGTGATGGGAATTAATTACGGCTTGGATAAGGTTCGATTTATTAATCCAGTGAAAGTTGGTAGCAAAATCCGCGGCCGTTTTACACTTACCGGCGTCGAAGAAAAGAAACCAAAACATTTTTTATTGAAGCACACCGTAACTATAGACATTGAAGGCGAAGACAAACCAGCCCTCATAGCGGAATCGCTTGGCATGACTGTCATTGGTTAAAGCCATTTGATTTTGATCACTGAGCAAACAAGGTTGCCGATAAACCTAATTCATATAACGTAAAAGACAACGAGTTAAATCATGAAAAAAATACTAATATCAATTCTTCCTTTCTTAGCTGCCTGCGCGGGAGAACCGCCACAGAACATTGGCGTTCAAGAAGGCAAACTTACTGCCTGCCCAGATTCTCCCAATTGTGTTTCCAGCTTCGAAACCGATGAAGAACACGGTATTGCGCCTTTAACTGGAAACTTGGAACAAATTGGCAGCATTTTGCAGGGCCTTGACCAAGCCAATATCGTCAGCGCCAGCGATAATTATCTTTATGCTGAATTTACTAGCAGCCTCATGGGCTACGTCGATGATGTTGAGTTTATGTACAACGAAGCGGCAGGTGTCACTCACGTGCGCTCCGCCTCTCGGTTAGGTCACAGCGACCTTGGAGCTAATCGCAAGCGCATTGAAGCTATTCGAGCAGCACTATAAGACTGCAATTTCAGCCATTCGATTCCTGCCCATCTCAGCGGCAGGAATTGGGCATGGCATTCTTCAGCCAGCCCCTGCCTAGCCATTAAAAACACCACAATTTTTTTCAGTCTTCAAAGTTAATACCAGAAGCAAACTGGTGTCCCTAGAGTATTTCCTAACTTCGCTCGCTGTTGTACTACTCCTCAGAACAGGGTGCTTTACACAGTGGCAGCAGGTCTTCGATTGCACCTTTGTTATTGTGCCAGCCGCAGCCGCTAAATTTTTAGGATTGGCTGCCATGTTTAGTACCAGCACACAGGTATTTCTCTTCACCAAATATCTGAGGGGGCTTACCCGTTCTATATGGCATGGATTATTTATGTGAGGATAGCGCGCTCAAAATCGATGAATCAAAAGCCCTAGTTAGCCATCTTCGCGCGGCCCTAAGACTTTCCTAAGCTTGGTGATTGATTTGCTATTACGTCGGCATGCAGCCGGTGCTTTTTTAAAATTTCAATAACTGGCTGTTACACTGATTTTCTTTATTTAGTCCTCTCTATTTAGCTCCTCATTGTTTAGACCCACTTATATAACTCCTCTATTTGGGAGCAATTTATAGTAATCGTGCTGCTTGGCGCTCTAATAGTTCAAAACGCCTTCCTCTTATAGTGCCTCGAGCGATGCCTCTAAACTATGTCTTCATAGCTATCCCTTCAAAGGGTGTTTTGAAAACTCAGGCGAATCAATACGCCAAGCGCAGGGCTATAAGCTGCCAACAATACATGCTTGAATTTAGCGAAAAACCGGCCATCGACTCGCCTACCACGCTTATTCAATGTCCAATTTTTTAGAGGACTGAGAACGTTCCCAGTCAGTTTTTAATTATGACTAAAGAAGTCCAGTGACCCAGTTTCTGATTCACTTTCGATTAACGCCTAAGCTTGCCCGCACCGAAGCCCTGGTAGAGCACAGTTATATAAAACATTGACTTTTTTCGAATGTGTTACTAGAATTGTCGGTTATATACGATTTAGATCTATAAAACGCCCATGAACCCATACCCCCAATATACATCATAGGAAACCACATGTCCTCATGTTCCAAAAATTCAATCAGATTTCTTTTATCTGTCCTAATCGCTGCATCTTCAGCTGGCATTTCAAACGCTGAAGGCGAAGGCCCCCTAATGCCGGGAGATTATGGTTACTCTGGGCCTCTCACTAGCGGGAACCCAGTAGAACCTAGCTCGCCAGTGGCTGCCAGTAATAGGATGCCAATAGAACTCGGTTACGCTGAGACTTTCGCCATACTGAGTCAAAGCGGCATCACTGACGTTTATCCATCCAACGTGACCGGGGATGTTGGAACTAGTCCCATCACCGGCGCAGCGCTCCTACTCAGCTGCGGAGAAGTTTCGGGGAATGTATATACTGTTAACGCCGCTGGCCCTTTGCCCTGCACAACGACTGACGCCCCCTTCTTGACCGCAGCCGTGGGCGACATGGGATTTGCGTACACCAACGCAGCGGGACGAGTTTCACCTGATGCTACTGAATTGGCTGCGGGTGCGATTGGCGGGCTAACTTTAGAGCCTGGGCTCTATAAATGGAGCTCGACTGTTTTGATTGATCAGAGTCTTACCCTCGATGCACAAGACAACCCAAACGCTGTTTGGATCTTTCAGATAGCGGGAACCCTGACCCAGGCTAGCTACACGCAAGTGACCCTCACAGGCGGCGCCCAAGCTAAGAATGTCTTCTGGCAGGTCGCCGGAGCAGTAACTATAGGAACCTATGCCCATTTTGAAGGCGTCGTCCTAGCTAAAACCATGATCGCTGTGAATACAGGAGCATCAGTTAACGGGCGACTATTGGCTCAGACAGCCGTCACTTTGCAGATGAATACGATCACCCAGCCCTCAGATTCCACGGCTCCACTGCCACCTACCGACGACCCAAATGACCAAGAACCTCCAGGCAATCCACTGATAAATTAGAATTAGAAATCAGAAGCAGAAAGACAAGTTGCTTTAAAATGCAGCTTGTCTTTTTATTTGTATATTCTAAACCTCAGCGCAATCTCTTATTCTTTTCAGCAGTGCCTAAAACTACCTATTCTCAAATTGCGCAGGCCCTAGTGTTCAGCGCCGGCTCTGCTTTTCTATATTTTTCATAAGCAGTTTCGCGGCTTTTTCCTAAAAGTTTTTGGCAGATCAGTCAATAAAAGGCCAAAAGGCTTTAGTCGCTAAAATTACTACAGGCTAATCGAGTTACTTTGAGGGTAAGTTGAAAATCAAAAGCGCTTGAGACATTGCTAACAAGGGTGTTTATTAGCCAAGCCCCATCGCGCGCTTAGCAAAGCCCTGTTTAAAGCCAGGGGCTAATTCAAGTGAAAGCAGTCCAACCTTTCTTAGCAGTGACTTAGAAATACTGCTGCTGGAAAACAATCGCACCAACGTATCCGTGGCGAGAATTGCTTGTTGTTGATCTTTAGCTTGGCTATTCAGATAGTCTTGAAGCGCCTTCATATCGCCAAAAGGAGTTCCCTGAGCTTTTGCCTTAACTAGGCTTTTCACCAACGCGTTGGCATCGCGCAAAGCGAGGTTGAAGCCCTGCCCTGCCACTGGGTGTAATGTGTGAGCAGCATTTCCTAACAGCGCAAGCCCTGGCCTAATTTGCTCTTTCGCCGTGACCAAACTAAGTGGATAACTGTTTAATCGTCCAATTTTAGAAATTTGTCCAAGCCGATCGCCAAAGCGCTCTTGTAACCTATTAATTAGTTCGCACTGGTTAAAGCCTGCGTATTCTTCTGCCTGAGTATCTGAAATAGTCCACACCAGTGACGCACGGTTTTTGTTCTCGTGACTAGAAAGCGGCAGCACTGCCAAGGGGCCTGTATCGGTGAACCTTTCAAATGCTTGATTGTGATGCGGCAGTTGAAATTGGATATTGGCTATCAAAGCGTACTGATCGTAATCTTCCACGTCCCGGCCAATACCTAACTTCGAACAAAGAGGTGACCTGCCACCATCAGCTAAAACCACCAAAGATGCATTGATTGCGATTTTAGAATTTGTCTGTTCAATTTCTACCGTCATGCCCTTAACTGTTGGGATAAGTTTAGTCACGCTGGCGGGTGCTAAATGGTCGATAGACGATGAGTTTTCTAAGGCCGCATTAATCGCCTTTCCAAATACTCTGTTTTCAATCACATAACCTAATGCATCAATGTCATAGTCGGAACTGGACAGCTGGGTGGTTCCGATATGGCCCTTATCTGACACTTGAATTTTTGCTATTTTATTAGCGTCTTTTTTCAATGCATCCCAAAGACCAAAGCTTGACAATATTTGGCTAGAGCCAAAAGACAGCGCCGTCGACCTGTCATCAAAACTTGGCCGCTTTTCTTTACTCATCTCATGAGCATCAATTACCAATATTGAGGCCGAGCCGACGGCTTTAGTCAGCGCTAGTGCGAAACTGGAGCCCACCATACCGCCACCAATAATAACCACGTCATAGCTTGGTCTTGGTGAACAGCTTGATCTTAAAGAAAAATTAGGCATTTTAATTTACCGATTCAGCCATGTAGGTTTCTATTTCGGCAACCGTTTTAGGAGTTCCTGCGCTGAGAATTCGGTGCCCCTTTTGAGTGACCAAAACATCATCTTCAATACGTACGCCAATGCCACGCCATTTTTTAGACACTTTTTTATTGTCCGGTGAAATATAAATCCCAGGCTCTATTGTGGTAACCATACCCTCTTCTAATAAGCGCCATTTATCATCTATTTTGTAATCGCCAACGTCATGAACATCCATGCCGATCCAATGCCCCACTTTATGCATATAGAAATCTTTATAGGCTCCGTCTTTAATTAGCGTGGCCACTCGCCCTTTCAATAGCCCAATTTTCACTAAGCCTTGAACGATAACTTTAACAGACGCGTTATGAGGAGCGTCCCAAGCAGCACCAGGCTTTACTGCGTCAATGGCAGCGGTTTGTGCATCCAAAACAATTTGATAGATTACTTTTTGCTCAAGGCTGAACTTGCCACTTGCAGGAAACGTACGAGTGATGTCTGAGGCGTAGTGACCATATTCGCAGCCTGCATCTATGAGCACTAGGTCTCCTTCTTTAACATCTGCGTCGTTGCTGTTGTAATGAAGTATGCAGGCATTATCGCCTGACGCCACAATAGAGGTATAGGCCGGCGCTCTGCTGCCACGACGAGTAAATGTATAAAGCAACTCTGCTTCTAACTCATATTCCTTAATCCCCGGCTTACAATAAGCCATGGCACGGCAGTGCCCCTCAACGGATATTTTTGCTGCTTTTTCCATAAGCTTTATCTCAGCCGAGCTTTTGATAAGCCTAAGCTCATGCAGCAAATGATCGAGCATTAAAAATTCACCGGGTGGATGGGCACCCATTGATGCCTTGCTGCGAATAACTTTTACCCAATCCATCACCTGATCATCAAATTGGTCGTCTTTACCCATAGAATAGTAAACACGGTCGCGGCCCTCTATCAGACCCGGCAAAATGTCATCAATATCCGCAATAGGATAAGCGTCATCCACGCCCAGCTCAGAGATGGCTGCATCGGGCCCAGTAAGGATTCCGGTCCACAGCTCTTTGGTCTTGTCTTTTTCTTGGCAAAATAGAACGACTTCACCCTGGCGGCGGCCAGGAATAAGCGCCAGAAAAGCCTGCTCTTCGTCTAATCCGGTCAGATAGTAGAAATCACTGTTTTGACGATAAAGGTATTCAGCATCACTGTTTCTAAAAAGCAGGGGGGCTGCGGACAGCAAGGCAATGCTGTTGGGCTCCATCTGACTCATTAATTCACGTCGACGAGATTTCTTATCCGCGTATTTTCTACTCATTTTTCCCTCTGCTGCCTTTCAAAAGCCCATAAATAAGATAACTAGACAAGCATATAAGGGTCGTTCGTCGGAACCAACCCCCATTTTTACCTATTCCAATATTGACCCATGTACGGGTGGGCTCTATAGTTAGACCACTGTTAATGTAAATCCTAAACTAATGCTAATAGCACGTTGCAGCTGTTGATATTTAATAAAAACTTAGAAACCTAAAAATGACTGAAGACAGATTTCAC
>JBLHTH010000015.1:0-38244 GCA_047627195.1 Pseudohongiellaceae bacterium
ATCTGCATTTCGACAGTGCCCTCTAGTACGTAAGCAACACTGGGGCTATGTCGATGTGGTGCACAAGCCTGGCTGGCTGCCAAATCAATATTTAAAATAAGCTTTTCTTGGTTTTCTAAGACGGCGGGCAGCGGATAAGTACTGGGACCAACTAATTCTGCTGGAAAAGATATAGAACGAAGCACGTTAAACAGCAATAGTGCCGGGGTAAGCCTTGGTTTCATGGTGACCGGCTTTGTTCTAATTTAGGGCCTCTTCAAGCACTCTTGATTAAATAAAATTAATCTCATGGTTTGATTCGTTCAATTAAGTTGAATTAAGACTCAGCGGTGGCTGATTGACGATGCCGCTGACAACACTCCCCTACGCCAGAATAACCGTGAACCAAAGTCCTTTAATAAGTATTTGCATTGCCCTTATTCTCTTGGCACCCTAATAGCTTCAACCTATCACCCATAATATCTATTGTGCACTTATCATCAGTTCTCGATTATAGTGACTGGATCAACAACTCAAGAAAAACGGCAAATTTATGAGCGATAAATTGGATAAAGTGGCCGGCAATGGCCTGATAAACCGACGTCATTTACTTAAAGTAGGACTAGGAGGGCTTGGCTCAGCGCTGGCTACTAATGCGCTATCTGCAGATACCGGGCTCAAACTTCAAATTCCCCAGTGGTCACAGCAGCCAGGACCAGGAACTAGCGCTTATGGCAGTCCCTCACCCTTTACCGCTCAGATCCAAAGAATGGCCGGAACTCCCGACCCCATTTACCCTGGTGGCGGCGCATCCCGCTCCCCACTGCAACATTTACAAGGCACGATTACTCCGAACAGCCTGCATTTTGAGCGACATCATTCTGGCGTGCCCGCCATAGACCCGGCCCAACATAAACTAGTTATCAATGGTCTAGTTGATCAACCCTTGATGTTTTCTTATGAAGACCTTTTAAAATACCCGATGGTCAGCAAGACCTATTTTTTAGAATGCTCAGGCAACAGCGGCACGTTATTTGGCGACACTGCTGTCGATGGTTCCGTGCAAAGTATGCATGGCCTGGTTTCATGTGCGCAGTGGACCGGAATTCTCTTGTCTACTCTGCTTGATGAAACCGGAGTTAAAGCACAGGCCAAATGGATTGCCGCCGTCGGAGCCGACGGCGCAAGCATGGGCCGCTCGGTACCACTAGACAAAGCACTTGATGATGTAATGATCGCGCTTTATCAGAATGGCGAACCTATTCGGCCAGAGCAAGGCTATCCAATGCGCCTATTTGTCCCAGGTTGGGAAGGAAACATCAGCGTTAAATGGCTTACTCAGTTAAAGCTAACTAGCCAGGCGAGCCAGTTTAGAGACGAGACAAGTAAGTACACAGATACCATGGCGGATCGACGAAGCTTACAATTCACCTTTCCGATGGGAGCAAAGTCACTTATAACATCGCCCTCCGGCCAAATGTCACTCCCACAAAAAGGCGTGTACAAAGTCACTGGTATCGCCTGGTCAGGTGCAGGCAGCATCAGAAAAGTAGAAGTTAGTGCAGACGGTGGCCGCAGCTGGGCAGATGCGATAATCGAATCACCGCAATCGGACAAAGCTCTAGTCAGGTTCAGCATTCCTTGGCAGTGGGATGGAAGCAACGCCGTTTTACAAAGCCGAGCCACCGACAGTGCAGGTAACATTCAACCTAGCCGAGATGCTCTTCTGGCCGAACGCGGCTTAATTAGCTTCTATCATTACCACGGCGTTCAAAGCTGGGGCATAAATTCTGCGGGAGAGATTAAAAATGTATACGCCTAAAGCTTTTAAATTTACTTTTCTGTTAGCTAGCACAGTGCTTCTGTTACTGCCTGGCAGTCAAGCTCAAACTGTGAAGTTCGGCCAAGCAATTAGTGAATCTCAGCTTAGTGACTTCGACTTGATAGCGGGCCCAGATGGAAGTGGCTTTCCTTCTGGCAGCGGCACAGCAGTGACGGGAAAGGCAGTGTTCGAACTTAAGTGCGCTGCGTGTCACGCCACAAATGGCGAAGGTGTTTCCGGCAATACGAGACTGGTAGGAGGAGATATGCACTCAGCAGGAAATCCACTGCGAACTGTCGGCAGTTACTGGCCCCATGCCAGTACGGTGTTTGACTTTATTCGCCGCGCTATGCCTGCAAATGCTCCCAAATCATTGAGCAACGAGGAAGTCTATCAAGTCACAGCCTATGTATTATTCCTCAATAATATCATCGAAGAAAACACTGTTTTAAACAAAGAGTCGTTAACACAAATTCAAATGCCCAACAAAGACGGCTTTGTAGATTTGAGCCACCTTCACTAGCTTCCTCAGTTTTGAGTCGGCACCTATAAGCTCCAAGGTGGCGGCTCACTTACCATAATACTAAACCCGTCAAATGGATATTCCCGATCACCGCCGATCAGCCCAAATGGAGCATTTGGCGCCTGTATAGCATTGAAGGCATCACGCATTGCTGTTAAGTAATATCCAGCGACTAGCGGCTCATTGTGCGCTGGTAGCAAATAATCCACATCATTTCTAAAGCCCGCTAGCTTCTCAGCCGACTTCGCGTATTCAAAAAAATCAGCGTCCCCCATGTGCGCATACAAAGATGCCGGGTAAAAAGTATCCCCCATAAACATCAGCCTATTTTCACGATCTAGTAGCACTAGTGAATCAGGGGCATGTCCTGGGACTAAAATAACTTCCAACACACGGCCGCCTAAATCTATCTCATACCCATCAGTCACATAGTCAGTAATAGAAAAAGCTGCACTGAAATAATTGTCCACAGTCGTACTATCCGGCAGCGGTTTCCAGGTCCAGCCCGGCCCGATAAATTCTTTTACCTCGTCATTAGTCCTGCCGTTCATATGATCCACAGTATAAGCGGAGGAAACGCCGTACAGTTTTTCAAACAGGTAGTTTCCCCCTACATGATCGTAGTGGGTATGAGAGTTAAGAACAGACACGGGCAAACCGGTTAACTGTTTTACGATAGCGGAAATATCACCAACGCCAATACCTGTATCGAAAAGCAAAGCATTTTCACTGCCGGTGATGAGGTAGGATATAACTTCCTCGAATTGGCCATCTTCATAAATGCCATAAACTCCCTCTCTAATTCGATACACTTGAAACCAATCTTGATTTTGCTGCACTGCAATTTTTTCAAAAGGCGACCACTGCGCTCTTGGCAGTGCATCCCACCAATTATCCTTGCCTTCACCCGCACCCTGAGCTTGTTGATCTGTCGACTTGTCAATAGGCGCCGGCGAGCAGTTGGAAAGAGTGGCTATAATCGTAATCCCCAAACTCAGCAAAATTAATTTATTCATTTTATATAACATAATCTCTATTTATATCAGTGTCTTGTGATTAAAAGACAGGAACCATAATCAGTAAGAGAAGCTGCGGCAAATGCCTTTCTCTGAACCTTGTAGGAAATTTTCTTACATTTAAACTACACTTTTATTACGCTATTCCTTAGTAGACTCCCGTGCATTTAAAAAAACATATCCTATTTTTGTACGACGGCGGACTCAATCCTTTTGATGCCAACCCAGCCGAACTTAAAAAAAGACGGGCCTTTTCAGTCTCGGTTTCAATTCTGAATCCGATTGCATTCTTCATGATGCTGTTGAATTGGCAGCTAGCTTCTCCATCTGAGAATCTATTTATTGCCACAGCACTAATCGTAATCAATCTCAGTCTATATGTGCAGGCCTTTTTTAATCAGCGATTCTGGGCTGCAAATCTTGCCCTGCTAACTTACTGGCTTGTCATTGTCCGCTTAATTGTGCTTTACGGTTTGATTGGGGCTCACATTTTTTGGTTATTCCCAATTGCACCAATGGCCATTTTATTATCAGGTACACGCACTGGCTGGTATTGGTGCCTGATCTGCATCCTGCCTTTATTTAGCGTTTGGCTTTTGGAAGCCAACAACATCCTAGTAATACAATACAGCTTAACTAACCTTGTGGATCAGGCTAGAAATACCAATAGCGGCTTTATCTTTGCCAGTGAAGCAAGCATCATAGTGCTAGTGCTTACAGCCGCAACAACTTTCTTTAAGCACTCTCAAACCGTTGCAGAAAAAAATCTTCAGAATACGGTTTCTTCGCTTCGAGAAGAAATTACGATTCGGCGACTAGCCGAAAAGACAGCTGTAGACTCAGAAAAAGCAAAGACCGTATTTCTAGCAACTATGAGTCATGAGCTTAGAACGCCTTTAAACGGCATTATTGGCGCTTCCCGAATACTGAATAAAGCAACTGACCCAGACGAGCGGCAAACATTCAACAATGTCATAGTTCAAAGCAGTGAAACTCTACTAGAACTCATTAATAATATTTTGGATATCTCTTCTCTCGAATCAGACAAAGTGATTCTTGAAAGCCTGCCATTTAACCTGAAAAAATTCATCGATCAGACAATTTCCCCATTTGTATTTCAGTCCTATTCCAAAAAACTGAAAATTAGTTACGAAGTAGCAGATCAATTGCCAGAAACTATCATGGGGGATCCAACTCGGTTACGGCAAATTTTAATTAACCTAATTAGCAATGCAGTTAAATTCACTCAAGAGGGCTCTGTTTCGGTGTCTCTAAGCCAAGAGCTCAAGCAGTTGAAAATTGAAGTGCGAGATACAGGAATAGGAGTACCCGCTGGCGCTCAGGCGACGCTCTTCGAACCTTATGTCCAAGCCGACGCAGATACCACTCGAAAATATGGTGGCTCTGGACTTGGCTTAGCCATAGTTAAGAGGTTGAGCGATGCAATGGCCGGGGACATTTCTTTCGAATCTGAGTTGGGAAAAGGGACATGTTTTACACTCTATCTACCACTCATCGAAGCGGCCGCGAACGCGATCGAGGATGAGAAAGATGGACACGATAAGACTCCTCTTCTATTGCCCAAATTAGATATTCTCGTAGTAGATGACAATGCGGTTAATAGAATAGTTTTGGCAAAGATCCTAGAAAAAGACAACCACAACGTAGTCGCCGTTACAAACGGCGCTGAAGCCGTTGAATACGCCAGTAATCACGACCTCGATCTGATTCTAATGGATATTCAAATGCCCGAGATGGATGGACTTACGGCAACACAGACGATAAGGGCTAGCGCTGCAAGAAACACCAATATTCCGGTTATAGCCATCTCGGCTAATCTCGCCAAAACGGACCGTTCAAATGCCGTCAATGCGGGCATGAATGGCTTTGTTTCAAAACCATTCCGCTACGAAGAGCTAGTATCAGAAATAAACAACAGCCTGCAGGGAAACAAAAAGCTTTCCTCCTAATTTGAGACATTGTTCTCACCCTCTCTTTGCAAGAAAACGCCATATGGCATGGCAATCATGGCCTCAATTAGGCAAAATACGGTCATGCAGGATCTAATCAAACAAGCCAAAGGCGCAATACAGCATTGCTATGCCCCCTACAGCCAATTCAGAGTTGCTGCTGCAGTTCTAGACGAGGCGGGTAACGTTCATATTGGTGTCAACGTAGAGAATGTCTCCTTCGGAATGACTCAATGTGCAGAACGAAATGCTATTTGCTCCGCCGTAACAAAAGGCGCCAAATCGATTACAGCGGTAGTGATCTACACACCAGCCGAAACTCCCACACCACCGTGTGGCGCATGCCGCCAAGTTATTCGTGAATTTGCATCTCATGCGACAGTACTGTCGGTGTGTGATTCAGAGAAACGAATAGAATCAACAATTGACGATCTATTGCCGCATTCATTTAATCAAGAGCAGCACTTAAGCTGATGAAGTCCGACGCAATAAAAAATTTGAGCCTACTAGACCTCGAAACAGACCGAGAGACTTTCACTCGTGAATTGTTTGAAGGCCTCAAGGAATATGGATTCGTCGTCATTCGCGATCACGGTATATCGCCAGAGGAAATGGCTAAAACCTATTCCTTAGTTCAGCGGCTGTTTGAACTGCCTGTTAAAGTGAAACTTCAGTACGACAGCGGCAGTGGCGGCGCAAGAGGATACACAGCATTTGGGCGAGAGAACGCAGCAGGCAATCCGCATGCAGATCTAAAAGAATTTTGGCATGTTGGCCAAACACTTAGTTCAACCAGCCAATACGCCAGCACATACGCCGAAAATGTCTGGCCAAAAGAGCTGCCAGAATTTGAACCTGTTCTTGGCGGTATGTACCGGGAGTTAGAAAACCTGAGTAAAACTTTGTTAGAAGTTGTAGGCGATGCCCTCGGTTTAAAAAGATCATTCTTCGATGAAATGGTCAGTGATGGCAATTCAATTTACCGATTGTTGCACTATCCTAAGGTGGAAGGCTTGGACACCGGGCGTGCTATGCGAGCGGCACCTCATGCAGACATTAATTTACTCACATTGCTTTTGGGTGCCACTGATTCAGGACTGGAATTATTAGATAATGATGGCAAGTGGCTTGCTGTAGAAAGCGGCCCTAATGAGATAGTGCTTGATACCGGCGACATGATGTCGCGGCTTACCAACGAGTTGCTACCGTCGACTGTCCATCGAGTAGTCAACCCTCATAAACAAGATAAGTCTCGGTATTCTATGCCATTCTTTCTGCACCCGCACAGCAAAGCAGACCTTAGCTGCTTGCCACAGTGCTTGGGTGAAAGCGGCGCTAAATACCCTCCTATTACAGCTGGAGAATTTTTACAGCAGCGGCTAGAAGAAATAGGGTTAGTAAAAGGCTAACGAGTAGAAGTAAAAAAGAGCACAGCCAAGTTTTGACGGCCACCCTCAAAGTTTACCCTCCCGCCTCAAGTCAATGAAATGAAGAACCCGGCAATCGCCGCACTCATTAGATTCGCCATGAATCCAGCGAAGACCGCACGCAGTCCCAGTTCTGCAATATCCGATCGGCGATTCGGCGCCATTACCCCCAATCCACCTAACATGATGCCAATAGAAGAAAAATTGGCGAATCCACAAAGCGCAAAAGTGACTACAGCTTGAGTATGATCGCTCAGAACTTCCATCTGATTGGTAAAAGCTACAAACGCCACAAACTCATTAAAAACTAGCTTTTGACCAATCAGACTGCCTGCTATCTGGGTTTCACCCCAGGGAACGCCAAGTAGAAACGCTAGTGGCCGAAAGCAAAAACCAAGCACCAGCTCCAATGAGAGCTCATCAAAACCCACGAGCGCACCGCCCCATGCGAGCATCGCATTAAGCAAGGCGATTAAGCCCACGAACGCTAAAATCATAGCTCCAACATTGAGTGCCAAGGTCATTCCGCTGCTCGCACCTGCAGCGGCAGCGTCTATGACATTTACATGCTTCTCGAATTCCAGTTCGATTTCACCGGTTTCATTGGCGATCTCCTCGGTTTCCGGCAGCATCAGTTTAGCCATTAGAAAACCGCCGGGAGCAGCCATAAAGCTGGCTGCCAGCAAATAGTGAATTTCTACACCCAATAGTGCATAGCCTGCCAGCACAGATCCTGCAACGGTGGCCATGCCACCCACCATAATTGCGAAAAGTTCAGATCTAGTCATAGTAGCAATATAAGGTCGAACAATTAGCGGCGCTTCTGTTTGCCCAACAAATATGTTCGCAGTTGCAGACATCGACTCAGCTTTACTTGTTTTAAGCAGCTTTTGTAAAGCGCCTCCAATAACTTTGATCAACCATCCCATAATTCCAAGATGGTAAAGCACCGCAACTAAAGAGGAGAAAAATACAATAACCGGCAAAACATGAAAGGCAAAGATAAACCCTAGTTCGAACGAGCCTATGCTGCCGAAAACAAATTCAATTCCGTCTTGAGCATTAGTCAACACCGCGGACACACCGGTGGACACGGCCTGCAACAGGGTCACCCCCCAAGGAAGGTAAAGTGCTATTCCACCTAAGACGAATTGCAACAATAAGGCGAACCCCACAGTGCGCCAGTTCACACTCGCTCGATGCACTGAGGTGGCATAGCCAATTCCAAAGATAACGGCAATGCCAAATAAACAAATAAGCGCACTCATAAATGAGCCTCTGGAGGGGATGAATCTGTTGGTTGGGAAGCGCAGGCCAATGAGAACTCACTGATTAAAGACTCTAGATGAGCTAGAAGCTCTGCTAACATCGTGCTGCGCTTCTTCTCGCCACTGATTAGAAGTTTGGCATGGCGTTTATTTGGCTCTATGAATCGGTAAAACATGGGTTTTACTGTGGCCTCGAACTGGGCCACCACAGATTCTTCGGTGCGACCTCTCTCGACCGTATCACGAGCCAAACGCCTAGCGAAACAAACATCAAGGGGGGTATCTACAAACAATGTGGTGTCAAACTGCTCTCTGAGCAGGGGATTGCTAAGCAGTAAGATACCTTCTACCAAAATTATCTGCCCTGAAGAAACCCTGCTCGTCTCGCACTTGCGATTGTGAACTTCATAATCATACTCAGGAACTTCAACTGCCTGACCGGCTTTAAGTTTTCGCAGATGCTCTACTAATAGTTCATGCTCTAAGCTATCCGGGTGATCGTAATTGACGCCCAGCCTCTCTTGCATTGGCAGGTGAGATTGATCTCGGTAATAAGAATCCTCCCGAATAACCGCCAAGTTTGTGTCACGGCACTGCAGGGCTTCAAATAACCCGTTGGTAAGGTATGTTTTCCCAGACCCAGAGGCACCAGTAATAGCGATAATACGTGCAGCCAAGAGTCTTCCTGTTAGATAAAGTGATTAAGTTTTGCGGGTTTACTTAGACTTGTAATTATTTAGTGTTTTGGGTGCCCGAGTAAAGGCTTAATCTTAGTTGCGACTTCTCCGGGGTGCGGGAAACGCAGGCATTCAGATTTTGAGAAGACTAAGTCATCACCAAAAAAGACGTCAAAGACTCCTCCAGAGCCAGCTTCAAGTTGCGCTGAAACACCGGTAGTCGACTCAATTTCAGCAGATACACGATCTGCTTCTGGTTTGTAATTTCAAGAAGTGCAGTAGGTAATTCTAGTATTCATATCAATCTCAACGGCGATTTATCGCCCAACTTTGGACAGAGAGTTACCCTATCACGCCCAACCTGTCTCATAAATGAATTGTACGGGCTTATGAGCTTATTTATAAACATGATTAGATTGCAGCAACTCGGTGTTAGAGCACTAAACTGCGCAGCGTGCTTATTTTCATTTTCCTGTAAACTAAATGCCATAACATGTCATTACTAAATCACATTTGGGTCAAAGACAATGAATAAACGCGCTAAATACTTTCCTACATCCAGCCTCCTTAGCTTTATCATCCTGTGCTCCGCGTGCAGTTTGCCAGCGATCACAGCTCAGGAGACGCCAGAGTCTTGGTATCAAGAGGGCCAAGCTACAGTTCGCCGCAATCTAGCCCTACGTAATCAGATCCCGGTTGATGCTGTTGCTAAGAACGTCATTTTATTTGTTGGTGATGGCATGGGAATCTCAACAATTACAGCGGCTCGAATTCTCGAAGGGCAGCTTCGTGGCGAAAGCGGCGAAGAAAACGAGCTGTTTTTTGAAAGTTTCCCGAATGTAGCTCTATCAAAAACCTATAACACTAACGGTCAAGTTCCGGATTCTGCTGGCACCATGTCGGCGATGGCTAGCGGCATTAAAACCGACGTCGGCTTAATCAGCGTTAATCAAAATGTGGTTCGTGGAGACTGTGATTCTGTTTCTGGCAACGAGACTCTCACTTTTCTTGAACGAGCTGAAATGCGTGGGCTTGCTACCGGCGTAGTCTCTACTGCTCGCCTAACCCACGCGACGCCTGCTGCAAATTATGCCCATTCAATGGACAGGAATTTTGAAGATGACCGTGATGCCAGCGAGTTATCCAATGCTGGGGATTGCGCAGATATTGCTCGGCAGCTAGTTGAATTCTCTAATAACGTAGCAAATTCCGATGGCATAGAGGTAGCATTGGGCGGTGGACGTCGCAGTTTTCTTCCTAGAACAGATGGCATCGATCCGGAAACTAATGGCCAAGGCGAGCGCCTAGACGGGCGCGATCTTAGCCAAGAGTGGATTGATACCCACGATAATGCAGCTTATGTATGGAACCGAGAGCAGTTTAATGACATCGATCCTACAACTACAGATCATTTACTAGGCTTGTTTGATCCATCACATATGGAATATACGGTGGATCGTCTTAATGATGCTGCAGGCGAACCTAGCCTTAGTGAGATGACTGCAAAAGCAATCCAAGTGCTTAGTAAGAATCCCAAAGGGTACTACTTGAATGTCGAAGCAGGACGCATCGATCATGCTCATCACGCAGCCAACCCTCAGCGAGCTCTAATGGACACTATTGAGCTGGCTGAGGCGGTAAGAATTGCTGTCGAGATGGTTGATTTGAGCGAAACATTAATCATAGTCACCGCAGACCATAGCCATGTCTTTACAATCGCTGGCTATCCGGCTCGAGGCAATCCTATTTTAGGCAAGGTAGTTGGAGTTGATAGTGCCGGTGAAACTAGAACAGATTTAAGTCTCGCCGAAGATGGCCTGCCCTACACAACTTTAGGTTACAACAATGGCCCAGGATTTCACTTAATTGAGGGCAGCGGCTCAGCTGACGATGTTTATGAGGAAGATGTCCACATGAGTGGCAGAGTAGATTTAACGGACGTTGATACAACCGCAATAGGCTTTCATTCCGAAACTGTGGTCCCCATGGCGAGTGAGACCCATGGCGGTGAAGACGTTGCTATTTTTGCCATTGGCGCAGGAGCAGATTTAGTAAGAGGAGTTATGGAACAACATGTTATATTTCATGTCATGATGGAAGCTAGCCAACTTGAATCCCGTTAAATCAAGCACAACTCATTCGGCGAGCAGCTTGAAAACTTATCTTGAAGAAGATCTATGAGCGTTCAAACAAAGATTGGAATGTTTGGAAATCCTTCTTCAGAATTTTTTATATCGGAGGACGAGCTGCAGCGGTTCTTGGTTGCTAATCAGGCAAGGGAGTCAGACTACTGGCTCCTGCAATCAAAGGGCTTAAAGCTGTTTGCGAAAAAAATCGAAAAGCTTTTTGTCGTATCTAATGGCGGATTTACTTTTCAAGCTACCTGGGAGGGAGAGCCCACCACCTGCGTTAAAAGTATGTCTATCGTAGAGTTTTTAGCAATTGTTAAAAAAAACCACATTGGCAAAAGAACAAAATACGTGGTGGTCGGCAGCGTATAAGCCAGATCTAAGCGGTTTGAAACTCGTAGATCGAACCCAAGTTTAAAATAGAGGTGAGTTCGTCTAACGCTGTGCGAGACTCAATTAACAAGCTTGGATCAGCTAAGTCATCGGGATGCAATTCATCCCTATAGTTCCCATTAATCCAAGCTTCGAGATCGGCAATTAGTTCGTCGTCCAAAAAAACTCTGGCTTGCATAGCCTTAATTTGCTCTGGACTCATCACCACACGAAGCCTCAAACACGCAGGGCCCCCGCCATTACTCATACTTTGCCCGAGATCATAGTAGACGACTTTATTCACTCCAGCTTGGCTGGCCTCTAATTCGTCCAAATAACTCTTTACCGCCGCGTTAGCTGCGCACTCTGCCGGCACTATCATCACCGAACCCTCGGTATTTGATACCGATAGCAACTGAGAGTTGAACAGATAAGATGTCACCGCGTCTTCTAAGCTAACCGATGCTGACGGCACTTCGATATAGCTCATACTGCCAGCTCCCATGGCCTTATCTAAATCACGTTTTACCTCATCAGTATTGAGAAATGCCTTTTCATGAAAAAATAATAGTTCACGATTGCCCACCGAAATTACATCATTGTGAAAAACACCGGCATCGATTGCTTGAGGATTCTGCTGCGCAAAAACGCTGTTTTTCGGGTCAAGCTGATGACTGCGAGCAATAGCCTCAAAAGCCTCGCGAGTCTGCCTAGCTGGGTATTTTTTTGGCCCCAAACGACTAGACCTAGCCGAAACGCCGTAGACAAAAAATTCGACGCCAGATTCGCCATACTCACTGCACAATCGCGTGTGGTTTGCCGCCCCTTCATCAGAAAAGGCTGGGGTTGCAGGCAATGGGCAATGGTGTGCATAGCTATCGCCCTTAAAAATAGCTTTTAGAATTTTGGCCGTCATTTGGGGCTCGATAGAACGGTGCGTCATACTTATTAGGTTGGCAGGCGTAAAGTGAGTTCGACCGTCGGCAGCATCGGGAAACGGTGAGACTGTAGCCGCATTAGCTACCCACATATTAGAAGCCGACGAAACAGAAGCCAAAAGGTTTGGCGCCAATGCAGCGGCAGAAGCTAGAATTGCTGCTTCATCCTTACCTTGAAAACCAAGCTTTCTCAAACTCGGCAAATGAGGTCGTTCATGTGGCGGCAATATAGCCTGCTTCATACCCATAGCCACCAGGGCTTTCATTTTTTCCAACCCTTGCAATGCAGCCTTCTTTGGGGATGCCGTACGGCCACCGTGTTGGCGACTAGCAACGTTACCAAAAGAGAGGCCAGCAAAATTATGGGTAGGCCCAACTAAACCATCAAAGTTTACTTCAACACTACCTTCCTTTTGCAGCGCCATTAAAGTGTAATTCCTGGTGCTAAAGAACTAGGAAGCTCAACTGCCTGGCTCGACATACTTGCAATAGGATAAGCACAATAGTCAGCCGCATAGTAAGCGCCCGGCCTGAAGTTCCCGCTTGCGCCTACCCCACCAAATGGGGCCGAACCGCTGGCGCCGGTTAACGGCCTGTTGAAATTAACAATTCCGGCATTAATTCGAGGGTAAAAATAATCCCAAGCTGATGCGTTATCGCTCAGCAGTCCCGCTGATAATCCATAGCGTGTATTATTAGCAACCTCAACAGCCGCCTCCAAATCATCGACCCATTGAATTTGCAATAAAGGGCCAAAACACTCCTCATCAACAATTCCACTAGCGCCAGTCACATCAATGAGGCCCGGCTGAATAAATGGCTTACTCGCATCATCTCTAGCTAATGCTAATAAGGGGGTAGCACCTGCTGACAATAGCTGAGCTTCAAATGCCATGGCCCCATCCGCTGCCGTATTAGAAACCACCGGCCCGATGAAACAGCTATCATCAGAGCCAATTTTTATTTTCGAGGTCACCTCTACAAGCTTTTTAATAAGGTTTTCGTTGGCAACACTTTTTACGACTACAAGGCGACGCGCACAGGTGCAGCGCTGGCCAGCCGAGATAAAAGCTGACTGAATAATGGTATAGACAGCTGCATCAATATCAGCAACTTGATCAAGAATCAGTGCATTATTGCCTCCCATCTCCAGCGCAAGCATTTTGTCAGGCTGACCTGCCAGCGACTTATGAATAGCATGGCCGGTTTTTGAACTTCCTGTAAACAACACACCATTAATATCCGCAGCATTTACCAAAGCCTCACCGGTGTCTCTTGCACCCTGGATCAGGTTTACTACACCCGCAGGAAGCCCCGCTTGCTCCCAGCAAGCTATCATTAACTCACCAAATTTTGGGGTTAGTTCAGAGGGTTTAAAGACAACGGTATTGCCGGCTAAAAGCGCAGGGATAATATGGCCATTAGGAAGATGGCCGGGAAAATTATACGGACCTAATACGGCAAAAACACCAATGGGTCGGTGCGCCAAGCGCACCTCAATTGAGTTTACATTACTTTCTTTTTCGCCAGTGCGCGCATCGTAGGCGGCCACTGATATTGCAGCCTTACCAATCATCGCTGCTATTTCTGTTTTGCTTTCCCAGAACGGCTTACCGGTTTCCTGATGAATCGCTATAGCCAGTTCTTCTTGATGCTGCTTTAGACAATCTACAAATTTAGCGACATAACTTTCTCGCTCGGCAAAGCTCAGCAGACGCCAATTCGTGAATGCATCTCTTGCAGCAGCTACAGCAGATTCAACATCGATACTGCGTGCACTTGCCGCTTCCCATAGAACTTCGCCGGTGGCTGGATTCTCCGAATGAATAAATTCACCACTAGATTTTACCCACTGCCCACCAATAAAATTTGCTTCTCTTTTTTCTTGCATATCGGTTTAAACCTTCCTAATTTAAGGACTAAGCTGAGGACTAAGTTGAGGACTAAGTTGAGGACTAAGCCAAGCCAAATTACCTGTTCTAGAAAATCAGCCAAATAAATTATTATTTATTAACAAGCTATAACACTGAGCAACTCGCCTAACGAACTTGTAAGAGCGTTACTTGCGACCCTACGCCGACTTGTAGAGCTTTGGCATCTCCTTTAGACATAATTAAATCGCCATTTTCTGTAAATTTAACCGGCCCTAGTATGAGACGGTAGTCGCCCAGCAGCCGATTACTCACCATGCATATTGGGCTCTGCTCATCCAAGGTGGCGGCATCAGATAGCTTGGCTATTTTTAGATGTTTGGCGTTCCTGATCGATTCAATATTAGATCGCTCGCACTGCATAACAGGACCGGCATCAAAAATATCGACCGTGCCTCTGTACTTAAATCCTTCTCTTTTCAGAAGTTTAATAGCAGGCACCGAGTCATCATGAGGCTTGCCGATAACTTCAACTGCCTCCTCTGGCAGTAACTCCATATAGACTGGAAAACGAGGCATGAGATCGGAGATGAATTGAGATCCGTTTACTGCGCTGATGAAGTCCGCTTTGGCAAAGGGGATGTTAAAAAACTTGGAGCCAAGGTGTTTCCAGAACGGTGATTTTTCACTCTGATCTAGCCAGCCTCTAATTTCAGCAAACACGATTTCATTAAACCGTTCTGGAAAATCATTCATAAAAACATAGCGGCAGCGCGACAAGAATTGGCCTGCGTACTTGACTCGGTGTTCTGGCATTAAAAACAAAGAAATCAACTCAGTCTCGCCAGTGAAATCATTAACTAAATTTAACAAATTACTGGTGACTCTTATATCTAATTCTTCAGAGTGTTTAACATCTTTAGATAACTTATAGTTATAGAAAGGGTGTGTTAAACCTACCCCCGCGACAATTCCTGCTGTGCCCACAATGGAACCCGTTTCAGGATCCTCTAGCACTAATAGATATACTGATTCCTGATCTGTGCGAATGGCGCTTTGCGTGCTCTCGTGAACTAACTCTAGCTTTTTTTCCCAAGTAGATTTATCAAACGGCATAGAGGTCATACCCGGAGGTAATAAGGCTGATAACTTAAGCAGCGCATCGAGGTCACTGGGTCGAGCAAGACGTATTAACATATCAACTCTCCCCTGCATTTACTGAAATTATTTGCTCGCCTTCGCGGGATAGTTTATCTAGCAACAAAAAACTCAGCTTCGTGCGTTCACTTAGGCTCTCAGTCAACATATACTCTTTGTCTGTATGTATATGAGCACCTAAAACACCTAGCGTATCGACATTGGGCAAGCCCGCAGCAGCCAGGTTGTTACCGTCACAGCAACCGCCGGTGTCTTTGAACTTGACTTCAACGTCAATGGCGCTTGCGCACTCCACCACCCAATCCATTAGTAGTTTATTCGCCGTTGTAATGACTTTGGGTGGGCGAGAGAATGATCCGGAGAGCTCTGCCGAATAGCCCTCTCGCTGGTTAAATTCCTGCACTATTTCATCTAACTTAGCAGCAAGAGACTCTTGATCAGAAGTAGTTTCACAACGAATATTGAACTGGCAAACTGCTTGATCTGGAACCACATTAAACACCGTACCGCCGGTAACTCGGGATATGTTGACGGTAATTCCACGCTCCACATCTGCTAAACTTGCGAGAGTTTGAGCAGCCTCGGCCATTAGCAGTATTGCGTTTCTGCCCTTACTGATTTCTCTGCCAGCATGGGCCGCACGACCATGAACAGTAAGAGTGAAATTGCCGGAACCTTTACGGGCTCCAACTAGCGTGCCATCTGCCAAGGCAGGTTCATAAATCAAACCAGCATGGGCATTTTTTGCAGCAGATCGAAGTAGCTCTGCAGAACCATGAGAACCGGTTTCTTCATCGGCGTTTAAAATAACTCGCCAACCTAATTGGTTGCTGGTTTGGGCGCGTTCAAAAGCTCTTAAAGCATTAAGCATCACTAAAATTCCACCCTTCATGTCCGCAACTCCAGGGCCGTGAATCGTTGACTCATCAACGATTTTAGGAGATTGAAAGTGATGATCTTTTGGGAATACAGTATCCATGTGCCCCACAAGCAGGATTTGAATAGGCGCATGTTCCCGCTTAACGCAGCTAATAATGTTGCCGTATGTCTCGGAAATAGCTTGCCCTAAATGATTGACCCTTTGAATCGACTTCGACTCTAGCACCTCGATGGAGTCGCTAAGCGGCGCGAAAGCTTTATAATATTCATCACAGACGCTGGCTAACCCTTCAAGATTTCCTGTGCCGGAGTTAATTGCTGATAAGTGCATCAATTGATCAACCATGGATTGCTGCTGAGACGCAATCCATCCCTCAATATCCTTTTGACTCATTGTAGAGTTCAATTATTTAACCCGCAGTTCTTGCAAGACCGAGCTCATGATCTTGACACCTTTTGTTATATCCTCATCGGACATATTTAGCGGCGGCAGCAAACGAATCATATTACTGCCTGATTTTCCAACGATCATATGATGCTCACGAAGCTTAACCAGAACGTCAGTGTTAGGCACCACACATTTCAGACCTATCATTAAACCCAAGCCGTGGACTGACTCAACTATGTCGGGAAATTCTTCAGTCAAGCGTTTCAATTCGCTCTGAAGAAACTCTCCTTTACGGCTAACCTCACTTAAAAGGTTTGGCTCTAAGAGAAGGTCCATTACCGCATTACCAACAGCCATCGCTAATGGATTACCACCAAAAGTACTGCCATGACTTCCGAACACCATAGAGTTCCCCACTTTTGCCGTTGTCAGACAAGCGCCTATTGGAAAACCACCTCCGAGCCCCTTAGCCAACACCATTACATCTGGTGTCACGTTGTAGTGCTCGTATGCGAACAACTTACCCGATCGCCCTATTCCACATTGAACCTCGTCAAACATTAAGACCAGATCGAGGTCATCGCAAAGCTTACGCACTTGACTGACAAACTCTTGGGTTATCGGGCGAATACCACCCTCCCCCTGCACTGTTTCAAAAACAATCCCAGCAGTTTCATCGGTTACCGCGCTTTTAAGAGCCTCGAAATCTCCCCATTGCACTTGATCGAATCCATAGTCAGTGGGAATAAAGCCCTTCATCTGCGCTTGATTACCTGCAGCAGCCAACGCCGCTAAAGTGCGGCCATGAAAGCTCTCGGTCAGTCCAATGATCCGCGTGCGCCTGGTGTTACCCTTCACGGCTTGATAACCGCGAATCGCCTTGATACCTGCCTCCGCACCCTCTGTGCCAGAATTAGCAAAAAACACACTGTCCGCGAAGCTGTTTTCCACCAGCCGTTTGGCAAGTAATTCACCTTCAGGAATTCGAAATACATTTGAAAGATGCCAAAGCTTTTCGCTTTGATCTTTGAGCGCCTTCACCAAGTGTGGGTGAGCGTGACCAAAGCTTGTTACGGCAATCCCAGACAAAAAATCCAGATAAGCATTACCCTGCTCATCAAACACTTCGCTGCCAATGCCGTGGGTAAAAACCAATTCTTTAGGTGGGTTATAGTTTGGCCACAGTGCCTCGCGCGGATTGCTTTCAGGGGTTACATCAAATTCAGTTTTTTCAGCAATTGCAGTCATGGATATCTCCAACGAATAATATTTAGTAATATAGCTTATCAAGAAAGCCACAAAAGGAATTATTTATCTTTTTGGCTATGATAAATAACATGTTTTTATTTAGCAGTTATTCCGAATTATATTCGGAATAACTGACGGATACTCTTTTACGAACTGATTTTCAAGAAAAATAGATGCTTTATGACCAATGTAAAACTCGACAAAATCGACCTTAAAATACTCGAAACCCTGCAGCGAGACGGACGAATAACCAACCAAGATCTTGCCAAAAAGGTTTGTCTTTCGCCGAGTTCTTGCTTACAAAGAGTGAGAAGACTCGAAAGTCAGCAGGTAATCTGCTCTTATCACGCAAGAATTGATCTTGCAGCTGTCGCGAGGCACATCATGTGCATTGCCACTGTTTCATTGAGAAATCATACACATGAAGAATTTAAAGCCTTTGAAACATTGGTCGCGTCAATTCCAGAGGTAGTGGAATGCTTTACAGTAAGCGGCGAATCGGATTTCATTATCAGGATTATCTGTGCCGACATGAATCGCTATTTAGACATTAACAATCATCTAGTGAGTTCCAGCACTTACCAGGTCAATATTAATTCCTACGTTGTAATGAAAGAAAACAAGGCATTTAAACAAGTAGAACTAAAAACGTTAAAGGGTGCCGATTCCCCTGCACCGGATTAAGCTTTCTGCTCAGCCCCCAGAACACCTTATTAGGTAAATCTACTATTTAAAACGCAAAAAAAAGCCTACGCGGATCAACCGCGTAGGCATCAATACCCAAAAACATTCAAATCTGATTTATTACGTGAGCCTCAAAGAAAGAGGGAGAGGTTCGTTCAACTGGCTCACGTAAGATTTAATGTAGGTAGTTACTCTTTTGCACAAGCCGTGCCAAAGATAGAAACTCGCGGTTTAACTGGGTTTACAGGGAGTTTTGCAAAAAGTACTAGAGATACCTGAACCATTTTAGCTCGGCTTTGCCCGATTTTAGTGCCCAAAGTTGACTTAGTTAATCAGCGCAGCCGGCGCCCAACGCTCAATTTTGCCGATCAAATCGGCCTGAACAAAAGGCTTAGCTAAAAAATCACTCATCCCTGCACCAGCACACGCACTCATATCAGATTCTGAATTGTTTGCTGTGAGTGCAACTATGGGAGTTTCGCAGCCTCGATCTCGCAGCTGGCGAGTTGCTTCGATGCCGTTCATTTCTGGCATCTGTACATCCATCAAAATAACGTCATATTTGCTCGCGACTGCCAAATCCAAAGCGACTTTACCATTTTCAGCACTCTCCACAGTCACGCCAACGGCCTCTAGAATCTTTCTAACCAGAATCTGATTAACCTCATTATCTTCAGCGACAAGAACAGTCAACCCTGTCAATGCAATGTGAGCATCTGAGCTTTTTATAGGGTTAAGCTCCGGGGCATCGCCCTCTTCATAAGGGATTTGCAGGGTAAAAATACTGCCCGTACCTTCTTCGCTTTTGACACTTATCGTACCGCCCAATAGGTCAGCAAATTGCTTCGCAATACTTAATCCCAAGCCGGTGCCTCCAAAAGAGTTAACGTTACCAGATAATACTTGATGGTAAGGGTCGAAAAGCGAGTGAATCGATTTCTGCGCTATCCCAATTCCAGTATCTTGAACGGTAAACTCCAAGAGCCCACGTTTCTGCTGAACGCTAAGATACACAGCGCCATTTTTCGAAAACTTAATCGCATTACTTAACAAGTTGATCAAAATTTGAGAGCAGCGAACCGGATCGGTAACCACATAAATAGGAACGCTATGGTCAATACTCACCCCTAACTTAACGCCGTTCTCGGAGACCATCGGCGCAAGTGTAGCGACAATATTGTCAATCGTGTCCTTCAAATTCATTGGCTTAAGCGAAACTTCTAACGCTCCGGCTTCCAATTTGGAAAAGTCGAGAACCTCGTTGACGACGTTCAACAGCAGTTTAGACGAACGTTGAATTTGTGAAACATAGTCAGCTGCATTGGCACTCAGCTCTTCCTGTGCACAAAGTTCACTAAAGCCAATGACTCCGTTCAGTGGCGTGCGAATTTCATGGCTCATCGATGCTAAGAACTTTGCTCTGGTCGCAACCACCCTTGCCTCGATCAATTGCTTTTGAGAGTGTTGAACTAACCTCTTCAACACAGCAGCGATGACAAAAAGCAGCGAGACAGTTCCGCAGACTGCAATAAAGTGCTTCACCATTGGGAATTCTCCGCCAATCGGAAACGGCGCAACAGCGATAACTATGGCGACCACAAGGTATCGAGAAGCTATATCCCCCCTTAGAGCACTGACACTGGCAGCAAAAGCAATAAACACACCTGTAGTTACCATCGACAGCGCAGCTACTGGACGTTCTAAAATTAATACGGTACTGAGCAAAAGCAAAAAGCAATTGAGCCAAATACAGAGCCTCACTCCTTTGAGAAAAAAACTATCTTCTGCACTTTTTCTCAAAAAATGCCATGCAAACCAAGCCGTGCTTAGAGCTGCAAAAGACGTAAACACCGAGAAAAGTCGAGTGCCGACTTCAGGAGCGTTAGGCCAAACCAAAAGGTTCCCATACCCAGAAACCGTTATCATAGTCAATAGCCATGCTAGCAAGCAGATGCCTAGCCTCCTCGCGTGGCCATAGCCGTTAGACAATGTAACGAAGAATGAAAAGATGATCAGTAGAGTGATTACACCGTAGTACATACCATCGCCTAAAAATCGAATGGCCGTGACGCGCGAGACCTGACTCACTGTTAAAAATCTCGTCGCTAATGCAAATTCACCATATAACGCGTCAACGCGAAGCAAGAGATCGTCGTCCCAGGCGCTTGGTATTGGATACAGAAAATCAGGGTGAAAAATAGCCCGGGAAGCCGGCCCTGCATCAAGCCCGCCTCGATAAAGGATTTCTCCACTTGCGAGTGAAATGATTTCAAAGTTTCTTACACTGGGATTGTCTAGATAGAGAACCATGGCTTCTCCAGGAGGGATTTGCAGATGCAGCCAGGCCTCCTCGCCATCAAAATTGATCATCGAGCCAACTGCCACCCCTGAGCCGCTGGCGACCATGCCGGCAGCCTCGCTCCAATTGCTAGCACCCGAAAGGTGAGTGATTGGCTCAGCACCATAGCCTGAATGACTCAGAAAACTGAAACAGAGGACAATTAGAGTTCCAACCTTCACAATATATAAGTACCCAATAAAAATAGAATAGCCTTTCACTGTTTAATTGTAGTGCGCAAACCAAAAAATCGCCGAAATACGCCAAGCCCGTTAACATACCAAATTTCTAACAACCTCATTCACCTGCGTTGGCATGCTCAGCAACTCTCAGAGTTTCTGGTTATCCCTTATTTGCTATGCCACAATTGCGCCGCTTTTCATAAACAAGATGGCGACAGAACTCCTTACGAGGCCATGAATTATTTGCACCAAAATAGTGTAGCCCATTGATCTTATGCACTATTTTTGAATGCCTCAGACCCTCCATCAGCAGGTAACAATCTGTTACTTTTCCAACTTGTTGATTTTGCTAGAATCACCGGAGGGCTGGCACAACAAATGCTATGTTTAATCTTTAAATATCGGTCTATTTTATTCAGTGAGCAAATAAGTTATGAAGAAGTTTGTATCTAGACGTGAACTGTTAGGTTTGATTGGCAAAACAGGCGCCACCGCTGCTGTTCTCAAAGCAAGTACAGCCCTTGGCTTGGTTCCTGAAACCACCGTGCAATTTCCAGACATACCGAGCGTCAACCCAGCGAATCGTCCCAGTGTTGTCATTCTGGGTGGCGGCATTTCGGGACTTACAACAGCCTACGAATTAGACAAAGCAGGCTATGACTGCGTAGTGTTAGAAGCGGCACCAAAAGCTGGTGGGCGCTGCATGACTGTAAGGTCTGGGGATTTGATTGACGAAGTCGGCAACCCTCAAATCTGTGAGTTCGATGATGACCCTCACATGTATTTTAATGCTGGCCCTGCCCGTATACCAAGTACTCACCGAAACCTGCTTCGTTATTGCCGCGACCTAGGAGTTGAGCTAGAAATTTTTATCAACGAGAACAAAGAAGCCTACGTACAAGACGATGCAATGTTTAACGGCAAGCCAGTAAAAAATGCCATAGTAACCACAAGCGCCCGCGGTTTTATGGCAGAGATCATGGCAAAGAACTTTACCGGCCATGAACTCGACCAACCACTCAACCAGTATGAAGCAGAAAGCCTGCTTGGCGCAATCCGCTCGTTTGGCGATCTCAGCGAAGGCGATGTCTTTAAAGGCAGTACCAGATCTGGCTATGCCCATGGCGGATTCATCGAACATGGCGTGCAAAAAGACGTAGCAGATTTTTCTGAGCTTTTAAAAACCGATTTTATGCGCATGATACTCGGCCAAAATGAAGGCGAGACCGGGCCTGTTCTTTTTCAGCCGGTTGGCGGGATGGACAAGATCGTCCAAGGCTTTACCAATAAGCTCGAAGGCAAAATTTACTACGATGTAATGGTGTCCAGCGTTAATTTAAATAACGGCAACGGCGTCGAAGTAACGTATGAGCATAAAGGCATGAAGTACAAGATTGAAGCCGATTATTGCTTCAACTGTATCCCTTCTCACCTCATGACTGGCATCGAGAATAATTTCGATGAGGATTACATTGAAGCAATGCACTATGTACGTCGCGGCGAAGCCTACAAGTCAGCATTTCAGGCCAAGACCCGCTTCTGGGAAAAAGACGATATCTACGGCGGAATTTCTTGGACCAACCAAAAAATTCAGCAAATTTGGTATCCACCACACGGCGTGTTCAAAGAGAAAGGAGTCATCTTAGGAGCCTATGATTTTGGCGGCGGAATGCATTTCACAAAGCTATCTCAAGAAGAACGACTCGAGACAGCCATTCGTCAAGGTCAAAAGGTCCATCCAGAATACCGAGACCAAGTTGAAAAAGGCATCACCATTGCTTGGCATCGCATGAACCATATGTTGGGTTGTGCAGCCAGATGGGCACGTGATCGCGGCGGCATGACAGCGCAAGAAGAGCATCTGTATCACACACTTCAGCAGCCCGCTGGAGGTCGGCACTACATGATAGGCGATCAGATATCAGTGCATTCTGCATGGCAAGAAAGTGCGATCCTGTCGGCTCACTGGGCTATCAATGACATGGTTAAGCGTCAGTCAGGCATATCAACCATGCCTGGTCAGAAGCTTTCCTGAAACAACGAAAATTAAGCACAGGTAAAAATGAAAAAGTTAATAAGTAGTTTTGCGCTCGTCCTTGTTTTATCAGCACCCGCGCAGCAGCAAACAGCTTTTGCACAACAGTACGACAAGCTAGATTTAGACAGCCAGCCTTTGAGTAATAAGGTTTGCGCTACTTGTCACGGCAGCTATGGCGTAGGCAACCCAATTGTCGGCGGGCCCAGTCTTGCAGGCTTAGAGCCTTGGTATTTAAAGCGCCAGCTGGAAAGCTTTCGCGCTAAATATAGAGGCAACAATAAAAACTACATACCCGGGAATGAGATGCAAGTTTCAGTTGCGCGACTTTCAGATACCGAGATTGAAGGTTTAGTTTCCTACATTGCAACGTGGCCCTCAGTAGCGCCAGAGCAAACTATTAACGGCGATGCCGATAATGGCTCAGCCCTGTACGCGAGCTGTGCTGCTTGCCACGGCATTAACGGCGAGGGCAATGAACTGCTTGGCGCGCCCGCTCTGGCCGGCAGAAATGACTGGTACATGGCGCGTCAGCTGAAACTATTTATGTCAGGTGATCGCGGTGGCAATCCGGATGATGTTTACGGACAGCAAATGCGCGCCGGAGTTCAAGCTTTATCGTCAGAGCAAGATATCAACGACGTATTGGCCTACGTCAGTACGATGAACTAAATCTGTCACAACAAACACTGCAATTAACTCAAACAAAATTGATTCAGCATTTAATAATAATGATTCTGGGTAAGCACTGAGGAACTAGGCATGGCGAATAAAAAAGAAGAAGTAACCGAACAAACCGCCGACACGGTTGAAGCTGAAGAAGCTGCCGCTCAAAGCGGAACACTTGTGCCCCGGATTAGTAATTTTAATATGATCCTGATCACCGGCTTTGGAATGGCTATTGTTATTATTATTGTCATGCTTGCCGGTGGCGAACCTGTATCAGATATGGCCTCAGCTGCGCCTGTTGCTGTCGAATCATCTGTGTCAGCGCCAACTGCATCGACGCTCACTACTCCCAGCTCAACTAATAGCTCAACTACACCCACCGCAGTAACATCAGGTGACGTGAATGTAGGTGGAATTGAACGCAAAGGTGAAGGCCGTCATTTTTACACTACGATCAAAATCCCAGCGAACGCTGAGACTCTGTACTTAAGCGGTTCTGGAGCGAGTCGTAATGAAGATGGCAGCTGGGGTGATATGGAAGCTCAGGTGGAAGACACGTTTAATAGCTTTAGAGACAAACTTGAAGCTGAGGGATGGTCGATGTCTGACATCGTGCAAGTGCGCGCATTTGCCGTATCAGATGAATATGGCCTGCTAGATTTCGATGGCTTCAATCGCGGCTATAGAAAATTCTTTGGAACTGAAGAAAACCCAATGAAGCCGGTGCGCTCATTTGTTGAAATAGCAGGCTTGGTCGTTCCTGGCTGGCTGGTAGAGATCGAGATTCGCGCAGCTAAACTACCTTAAGAAAAGCTCTTAAAAAACGCAGCATCAAAACAAAGAGGCTGCTTAGGGGACCCTGAGCAGCCTCTTTGCATTTAAGGCAATCGATCATTTGACTGTCCTGTCTCAGACAATTCGCTTTGCCAGTTTCGACTTCTATGTCTGCATACTATTACCAACAGCGGGTCCCTATATCCCTCAATTGCGAAAGGCTCCTCATCCGGCAACATGCTATGAAACGGTATCAGCCTGGCTAAGATTTAACGTAAACCCGCCCTATTGACCGCGGTTTTGCTCTATATTAGTGCCTGCAAGCACCAACATAGGCCGTAATTAGAATCAAAAGTCTCTTGTGCTAAGCCTACTCCTCTACAACCCGCTCTTTAAAAAGGCCCACGCCCGCCAAGGCACTGTAAACAAGCAGAATGCGTTACTACTTAGCGCGAGCTGGCACTATTGGCGGTCATTTTTATCTATATCCGTACCAGTAAAGGCGGCTATGTGTCACTAGTGCACATTAAATTTCACTTATGATAGAAACTAGTGCATTTTGGTATTAAATTTGCAACATAGGTAGTTGTAATTAATACTGCTGGACATAGCTACACTTAATGATTGTGGCTTCCCAATAAGAAATTCCTACTATCAATGAGGATCCACATGATGACTAAAACCCTACGACAGCATATTAATGGTGGTGCTGTAGCTTTACTGGCAGCAACCACACTGCCGCTTTCCAGCTTTGTTGTTGCTCAAAGCAATGACTTAATCGAAGAAGTCGTGGTCACGGGCTCTAGAATCGCAAGAGATTCAAACCTGACCGGCACAAACCCTATCCAATCAGTGACCGCGGAAGACATTCGCTCCTCTGGTGAATTTTCACTTACCGACGTCGTAAACGATATTCCGTCACTTCTGCAATCTGTGTCGTCAGAGCAATCTATTGATGCTGCAGGCGTTGCAGATGGAGCAAACGTTTTAAACCTTCGCGGACTCGGAGCTGAAAGAACCCTCGTCTTAGTCGACGGCCGTCGTCACGTTGGCGGAGTTCAAGGCTCAGGAGCAGTTGATATTGGCTCAATACCAGCGGGATTGGTTGAAAGAGTCGAAGTTTTAACCGGCGGTGCATCTGCTGTTTACGGTGCTGACGCTGTTACAGGTGTTGTGAACTTTGTGCTCAAAGACGATTTTGAAGGCTTAGAATTTGGTGGAAATTTCGGTATGTCCGAATACGCCGACGGTGAGCAGAGCTCTTTATCGGTTTTGTTTGGCCGCAACTTTGCAGACGGCCGTGGTAATTTTACAGCCGCTCTTGATGTACGAAACGACGAAGGCTTAAAAGTTTCAGACCGAGTTGATGGTCTGCGCATAGGTTCCGGTAACGACCAGGTCAATCCAGCCCTGCGTTTTCAACAAGGCGAAATCACTACCAGCACGCCTAACTTTGCTCGATTCTACAATTTTGCAAATACCGGCCTTACCGATTTCGGCCTAGCGGTCCCAACCGCAGAGGGCTTTGCAACCAGCTATACGGACCAATTCGGAACAGCCCCTACCTTAACCGCACAGGAAACTGCGCTAATAAATAGAGCAGGTAGCGCACCACAGCGAGCCGTTGGTGCCTTTAGCACCTTCCCTATTACATCCGGGTACGGCTACATCGCCCCTGGTAACGCCTTTACTTTTAATGGTTTTGATCCTGAAACCGCAATCGATTTGAACGCAAATGGCACGCCTGACTGCTTGGACTCATTTACGGGCTATAATTCTTCGTTCGGAGCCGCTTCGTTCGGCGCAATAGGCGGCTGCTGGAATGTGTCTGAAGATGGCAGCTATGCGCCAATTCAAGACGGATTGATTTCAGGCAATTTCGCGGGTTTTGGTGGTGATTCCTACAATGCATCTAGAGATAGCAGAGCGGATATCTTGCTCCCAGATCAGAAAGTTACCGTAAACTTCCTTGGCCACTATGATCTAACTGATCAAATGACTGTATTTGGTGAAGTTAAATACGTAACTCAAAAAACCAGTACAGAAGGCAATCCTAATTCATTCTGGGATTTACTGTTAGGCGCACCAGATAACCCCTACTTGCCGGCGTTTCTCCAAGATGTAGCCACTGCGACAGGCGGCTTATCCACAACGATCGACCCTCTATTGTTCGGTGCGACACGTACCACAGAGCGTGACACTTACAGAGTTGTCGGTGGAATTGAAGGTGAACTCGATAACGGCTGGACTTATGAAGTCAGCTTTAACTACGGCAATTTCCAGCAAGATATTAGCCGTACAGGCGGACTCATAAATGATCGCTTCTTAGCAGCCATTGACGCAGTCTCCGATGCCTCTGGCCAAGCGGCCTGCCGTTCAACAGTGGACCCAACGACACCGATTGTGGATACGCCATTTGATGTCCCAGGAAATGACGAAGGCTATTATTCTTTCACTCCAGGCGACGGTCAATGTGTGCCTCTGAATATTTGGGGAGGTCAACCAGGAGTCACCCAAGCAGCGACCGATTTCGTTACTACTAATACTTGGGACGCACTGGAGATTGAGCAAACTGTTTTCCTAGCGACCCTAGCTGGCGATTCCTCTGACTTTTTCGAATTACCAGGTGGACCTATCGGCTTTGCAACAGGTATCGAGTATCGCAAAGAAAAATCCACAGCAACGTTTGATAACTTTCAGCTAGGTATCATTCCTCAGGGCGCACCTTTTCCTGCAGGCACTAATATTAGTGATGTTTCGGATAACACAAACTTGATTTTTCGACCCCAGGTGGGTTCCAGCAACGAGTCTGGAGAGTACGACACCACCGATGTTTTCTTAGAAACATCCTTGCCTATCATTAACGGTGTTACTGGAATTGAAGAACTTACCTTGAACCTAGCAGGTCGTTTTTCTGACTATTCTACTATTGGCGAAGCGGCCGCATGGGAGGCTCGTCTTATATGGTCCCCTATCGAAGGTCTTTCAATTCGCGGTGGGATCTCTGAGGCTGTGCGTGCCCCAAACATCACTGAGCTTTTTGGTCCGCAAGTAGGCACTACTTTCCGACCTGATGATCCGTGCGACGTCGCACAGATCAACGCCATTGCTGGTGACAACCCTGGATTGGCTGCAAACTTCCAGGGCACCTGTGTAACCGCACTTCAAGCCATCGGTTTGGACCCGTTTGATGCAGCCGGTAACTATAGCTTTGCTGATCCACTATCGGCATCATTTGGCGGTTTAGCAGGTGGCAACCCCAACTTGACTGAAGAGACAGCGGAAACTATTACCTACGGGTTTGTTTACCAGCCTTCTTTCCTTGACGGTTTCAGTCTTACTGCGGACTACTGGGATATTCAAATTGACGATGCCATTGAATCTGTAACTTCCCAAAACATTGTCGATGGATGTCATCAAGGTACGACGCTGAACCCATTATTTTGTAACTCATTCACCAGAAACACTGACCCGGCTTCGGCTCAGTTCGGTGGCTTCAACTTCCTACAAACTTCAGATATTAACTTTGCCCAACTGCAGACTGATGGCTACGATGTTACCGCTAACTATACCTTCGACATTAGCGATCATAACTTCGAAGTATCGGTCACTGGCACTAAAGTTAATAATATTGACTTTTTTACCAATCCAAGCGATCTCTCCGAGGTCAATCCTGAGCTGACAGAAATTAATCGTCCAGAAATTGCTGGCAATATTGCTCTTGGCTGGAACTGGGGCAGCTTAAGCGTCGGCTGGCAGTCTCAGTACCTCGGCGAAATGTTAGAGTCTGGTCTTGAAGTTGAAACAGCCAACACTCTATATGGCCGAACGGTTCTTAAGGGCGATACTTGGCTTCACGATTTGAATGCTACTTACCTTTGGAACGATAAACTCACGGTTTTCGGTGGTATTAACAACCTGACACAGGAAACTCCATTCATCACGACTAACGCATTCCCTGCCAGTCCTCGTGGCCGAATGATGTTCCTAGGAGCTAATTACACCCTGTAATTTGGCCTAGCCATCTAGTAGACAACACTAGGTAAAGAAAAAGCCCACTCCGGTGGGCTTTTTTTTGTCTGTCAATTAGTAAGAGAATACCCAGCCCGATCCCGACTGAAACTGGAACTCTTAAGAGGATGACTCTCTCAAAAATGGAGACCTAGTTACTACTTATTTTTTTAGCTAGCTTTAGCGGCCTAAAGAAGGTTTGAGTGGGTATAAGGAGGCTTAACCAGCTTTGTTCTTATCCCGCTTGTGTTTATTGGATCAGTTCACCACACTAGCGCAATAGGAAGTTAAACAACGGTTTCTATGATGCTTAACAGTTTGCAAAATATAACTCAAAAACTCTTAGCCGCAATGTTGGGCGCGGCGCTTGTTGTAACAACTGCACTAGTATTCGCACCTAACCGAACCGCACTATTGTCTTCAAAATTCTTTTTAGCATCTTCAGACATCGTCTTATCAGATTTGAAAGGTCTAACAATTGGCTGGGGTGGAATTAATTTCGATGGCATGACTCTGCTAATTAGTGAGAGAGATTCAGCGATACTAAAAGGTGGCCGCGTATCGTTTCAGCTTTTTAAGTTACTCGCAGGAAAACTGGATACCATTGATATTGAACAGATCCAGTATATTGAATTGAATCCAGCTAAGGATGGACCTAAAAACGAATCTATCATCGATCTGCAACTGCTTAATGAGGTACTGGCAAAAATATCCACACTGCCCTTTGATCGATTAGCAATAGATAGCGCCCAACTAAGCCTAAATGAAATAAACCTCGACGCTAAGCTTTTACTTTCTGTGCAACCGTTGGCCCTCAATTTTAATGCGAAGGAAATGCACAACCAAACTTTTAGTTTAAGCGGCTCGCTTTATCAAGACTCTGTTCAGAGCTTTGAAGGCACGCTGTTGTTTGACGATAGCGGTAACGAGGTTTTAAGCTCAGAAATCGGTATTGTTATAACCGACGCTGGATTAGAATTTATTGCGCGCAGCAAAGCACAACCCCAAAAATTAACGAATTACTTGCAAAAGTTCACTGGTCTCCAAGGCATTTCCAGCACCTCAGATCCATCAGCCTTCACTTTTGCGCTTAGCTATCTTGATGCAGCTTCCAGCACAGTAAATTTCGATTTAACCTTCACTGAACAAACACCAACTATTAGTTTTATTCAGCAAGTAGTGGATGTACAGGTTAGCCTTGTGACTCCTCTGCCAAGCTCTATTGCCGGCAGCTATGCAGCTAGTAGTCAGCATTTGTTACTTGTTTTAAGCGACTTTGCCAGCGAGCTAGATGCAAATTTAGCAAAAAATATAATAGCGAGCGACATTACCTTTAAACAAAACAGTGTCAGCTGCAACTACTTTACTGAGTGTGATATTGAAACATCGATAGCAGCAATTTCGACTGTTGATATAGGCTCAAATGCCGTGCTGGAAAATGTTTCAGCTGAAACAGCAATCTTAGCTTCTTGGGCTGGGCCAGTCCTCAGAGTAAGCAGCAAGAGCTTGGCGTTCTCCTTGCCATCGATAGTACAAAACGACCTTGTCGGGGCAGCCGATGTTGAAGTCACAAAGCTTATCCTCGAACGAGATTTCAATCGTCAAGTATTCTCAGCTCAGGCAACTTATTTGGCGCACGAAATTAAGCTGGATAACCTCGCGGTAGAAACCCGTGACTTGAGCTTCTCTGGCGAAATCGACATAAAGAATAGCAGTTTGGAGGTGTCTACCAACCTTGTCTTAGCAAGTCAGCTAACAGTCTACTCGTCGGTAAAGCACAATTTTAATGATGGACAAGGCCATGCGGAAACTGTCTTGGACAGTTTCCGCTTTAGCCAAATCACGCCATTGAGCAAACTCATCAATTTGAAAGGCTATGATATAGAACTTATCGCAGGCACAGTAACAGGCAAAAGTGAATTTCACTGGCGACAGGCGGCCGACGGGAAATTCGAAATCGGAGGGCCTATCAACTTTACGCTAAGTGATCTCAGCGGATACTACGATGAACTATTTTTTATCGGATTTTCAACGGCAGTTAACGCAGACCTCACCCAAGCTTGGAGATTTCGATCAACTGAGCCGATGCTGGCTAAAATTGCTACTGTCGATATAGGGATTCCGGCTAATGATATCCGCTGGGATTACACTTGGGAGTATTCCTTAGAATTAGAGAATGAATATAGCTTGCTGTCGATAACTAATCTAACTGCGGCAATCCTCGGCGGCGAGGTCTCGGTTCCTCGAATAGACTTCGATAGCAATCAGCCACAGAGCGACTCAAACATTGTTATTAGTAAACTAAACCTAGAAACCATAGTTGCATTGACCGACTATCCAGGCCTAAAGGTTGACGGCTATATCAGCGGCTATTTACCGGTCTCACTGACCGACTCTGGCTTCAATCTCAGTGATGGACTTATCAGTGCGTTGAGCCCAGGGGGCACAATTAGCTATCTACCGAAAACCCCTGCGCGAGGGTCAAACTCAGGATTAAAACTAGTTAACGATGCCCTTAGCAATTACCAATATAGCCGACTAGACACGAATGTTGTGTATGCTAAAAACGGCGACCTAACCCTCGCGGTTCAGCTTCAAGGCGTCAATCCAGACATGAACAAAGGCCAAGCGATCAACCTCAATGTCAACGTAACTGACAACATCCCCAATCTGCTAAAAAGCCTGCAAGCAAGCCGCTCGATAAACGATATGCTGGAAGAATCACTCAACAAATACAACAAAAGTGAAATCCAGCGGTCTAATAATCAGAGATAATTCAGCACTGGTTCATTCTTATGCGCTATTCTCCACAAAAGTTATAAACGGATGCAATTAGCCATGGACCGAAAAATAGCAATTCCACTAGCCTTTGTGGCTTTAATTCTCGGCGCCTGCTCCCCCACTGTTCAGGTTGCTATACCTAATGAACCCATCACTATCAATTTAAATGTACGCATCGAACATGAAATTCGCATCAAAGTTGAACAACAATTAGATGATATTTTCGCAAGCGATAGTAATTTATTCTAATCATCGAAAATAAAGGATACCGTAATGAGAACAACACTTACTCCCCTATTCTCCTTAATTCTCTGTCTATTGATCTTCCCAACTGCTGCCGGCCTTACGCTGCAAGAGGCCAAGGAAGATGGAATCATAGGAGAGCGCCGGGACGGCTATGTTGGATTCGTTATTAGTGGTGTCGCGGCTGAAGTACAAGAGATGGTTCAAGACGTGAATCGACAAAGGCGCGAGCGTTATCAGCAAATAGCCCAACAAAACCGGATCAGTGTTGAGCAAGTTTCTGCGTTGGCTTATGACAAAGCGGTAGAGGCCACACAAAGCGGGCATTACTTACAGGACCAATCTGGCGCTTGGGTAAAGAAATAGCTTCTTCAGATTTATATGAACAATACTCGAATGGGCGTTAAATATGAAAAACAAACACGAAAATATACTCTCTACAATTGGTAATACTCCCACCGTAAAAATAAACACCCTTGCCCCAGAAAACGTCAATCTGTACGTAAAAGTGGAGGCCTTTAATCCTGCCGGGTCCGTAAAAGATCGCTTAGCACTTGGAGTAATTGAAGCTGCTGAGGCTAGCGGCGAACTGCTGCCTGGTCAGACAGTGGTAGAGGCAACCAGTGGCAACACTGGCATTGGCTTGGCGATGGTTTGTGCTCAGAAAGGCTACCCGCTGGTCATTGTTATGGCTGAGAGTTTTAGTATTGAACGCCGCAAATTAATGCGCTTTCTCGGAGCTCAGGTGGTTCTAACACCTGCTGCTCAAAAGGGCAGTGGGATGCTCGCTAAAGCTGCTGAGCTAGCAAAAGCTCACGGCTGGTTTTTAACCCGCCAGTTTGAGAATGAGGCAAATGCCTTAATGCATGAGCGCACAACTGCTGTTGAAATATTACGAGATTTTGAGGACGAGAGATTAGATTACTGGGTGTCCGGATTTGGCACTGGCGGAACCCTAAATGGAGTTGCTAATGTTTTGAAACAACAGCGTCCAGATACACAAATTGTTGTTTGCGAGCCCGATTCGGCCCAACTAATCGCCAGCGGCGTCGCTCAACCTGACGCAACAGATCAAGGATCAACTGCAAGCCACCCCGCATTCAATCCGCATATGCTGCAAGGCTGGACCCCCGATTTCATCTCGGCTTTAATGGGTCAAGCAGTCTCGCGCAAACACATAGACCAGTTAATCCCTGTATCTGGCAATGAAGCCATTAAATGCTCAATCGACCTGGCTAGGAAAGAAGGAATCCTGACTGGAATTTCCGGCGGTGGCTCTTTCGCTGGAGCCTTAAAAATCGCCCAGCAAGCAGAACCTGGCAGCACGATTTTGTGTATGCTGGCCGACACTGGAGAGCGTTATTTGAGCACGCCTCTGTTTGCAGATATTGAAAATGAGATGAACGGTGAAGAGCAGAAAATATCCAAGTCAACACCAAATTATCAATTCTAAATAGTTTTAGCGACTCACAAAAAAGGCCAGCATTTGCTGGCCTTTTTTGTGAGCATCTTGTGCTAGCTAACTAATGAGTATCCTGCAGGCTGGTCTTGTAGGTTTCTGTGAGCATGACAACACAAAGCAAAGACAGTCCGGACGCTATAGCGATATAAACAGATACCCAAATAATGTCGTATTCATACCATAGGTAGGTAGCAATGATTGGCGCGAATGCACCACCAAGTATGGCGCCTATTTGATAGCCTAGCGACGCTCCAGAGTACCGAACTTCGGTACTAAACAATTCGGTAAAAAAAGCTGCCTGTGGGCCATACATCAAACCAAGAAATACCAGCCCTCCACCTATGCCTAAAACGATAAGCCAGAAGTTACCAGTGTCTATCAAAGGGAACAATGCAAAAGACCACAGCCCAGTCAGCACAGCGCCTATCATGAATATCCCTCGACGACCGTGCCTGTCGGAGTAAGATGCCGCCCAAAACTGAGCCGGAATCTGCAGCATTGATGCAAAGAGCACGGCAAACAACATATTTTCTCTAGACATAGCTGCGCCCTCGGGATCACTTCCATAGGCGAGAACAAAACCAATCAGTATATAAAATGTGACTTGAATAGAAAGAAAAGCCCCTGCAGCCAAAGCAATTCGTTTAGGGTATTTAGCCAAGGCGACTAATACCGGAGAGCGCTGAATTGGCACATCAGCCGGAGCCTGCGCTTGCTTTTGACTTTTCAGTGCTTCGAGCTCTTTAAAGGCATCAGTATCTTCCATATGTAACTGGACATACATACTAATACCAATCAGCGCGACACTGGCAACAAAGGGAATTCTCCAACCCCACTCCATAAAAAACTCTTCAGACACACTGCGACTAATAAGGATAAAGGCAAGATTAGCTAGTATCACCCCGACAGGGGCACCTGCTTGAGCGAAAGCCCCATAGAAACCACGTTTATCCGATGGCGCGCTTTCGGTAACCAGTAGCATTGCGCCGCCCCACTGACCACCAATTGCCAAACCTTGGGTAAAGCGTAAAATACTCAATAGAATTGGTGCCGCAATACCAATTGTCGCAAAAGTAGGCAGCAAACCTATCAAGGTTGATGCTACCCCCATCATCACCAAGGCGATAACAAGGGTTTTCTTGCGACCAACACGATCTCCCCAATGACCAAAGATAATGCCGCCGAGCGGGCGAGCAATAAAGCCAAAGGCAAAGGTACCAAAAGATAAAATAAGACCTATCGCAGGGGAACTGTCAGGGAAGAAAGCAGCGGGGAAAACTAATGCAGCGGCGGTTGCATAAAGGAAAAAGTCATACCACTCAATACTGGTGCCCGCTAGGGCAGTCAGCGCCACCTTTCTCATGTTGGATTTTAGATGAACCTCATCGGCTGGCGCATTAACATCTGTGGTCATAGACTCTCCGTTTGCCATTATTTTTATTGATGACCGACAATAGCAGCTAAAGTAAGAAGGTCGCAGTAATATGCGCCCAATCACCCATTTTGCAGTATTATTGGACTTATGATTTACAGTTTACTAGGAACACTGCATCTTATTGCCATATTCGCATTGGTCGGGGCTATAGTGATCGAAAATATTGCGATAAAGCCTATAATTACTAAAGAAGATATCATTAATCTTGCCCGAGTCGATGCCGTCGCAGGAATCAGTGCTATTTTAACACTAGGGTTTGGCCTAGCCTTGTGGTTTGGCGTTGGTAAGCCAGCAGAATTTTATACCAGCAATCCTATTTTTCACGGTAAGTTAGGACTATTCGCCTTATTAGTTCTATTTGCGGCTTATCCTGCCAACTTCTTTTTCAAGCAACGTAGTACCCAATCAGACACTATCGACGTTCCCAAATCAGTAAGGGTCTTTCTTAAAATTGAATTACTTATTATCTTCATCATTCCTCTTCTCGCCTTTTTGATGGCAAGAGGAATTGGTCTGCCAAGCTAATTAACCGCCGTGCCTGTAAAAACTAAATAGGTTGTGAGATGAACAAACTTACAATGATCACGATTGCTGCACTGACAATAATCACATTGCAGTGCTCATTTGTTCGCGCCCAAAAATTGGACCAAGCGGCCCTTTTACAAGCTATCTCTGGCCCTGACCGAGAGGTAAGCGACTTCATTCGCGATCCAGTTCGAAAGCCGGTTCAGGTCTTGGATTTTCTTGGTGTCACACCAGGAATGACTGTACTGGACCTATACGCCGCGGGCGGCTATTACACTTTTATTTTTTCAAAAGCTGTCGGTCCCGAGGGCACGGTATATTCACAGAACACAGTACGCGCACGGCAATTCGTAGAAGACCGGCAAGATATTACTCAAGGCCAAGCCTTAGATCGAAAAATAGAACAAGGCAAACTAAGCAATGTAATTCAGATTGTTCGTCCACTCGCAAACTTAGGCCTGCAGCCAGGCTCTTTGGATGCAGTGATGGTGGCTCAGGTATTACATGACTATTACAATCCCAATCCTGATCGAGCTTTGAACATGCTCTTGCAGCTCAAGGCCTTATTGAAGTCAGGTGGGGTTATCGGAATCACCGATCATGTAGGAATTGCTCGCTACGACAATAATGAATTGCATCGAATGACCATCGCTCAAGCCATCGCTGTGGCGGAAGAAGCAGGATTCGAGGTTTTTGAAAGCGATCTGCTGCGGGTACCCAGCGATAATCACAATAGAAGTATCTTTGACCCTAGACTCAACCGGACTACCGATAGGTTCTTACTCAAGCTCAGGAAGCCAGAGCTACCAGAGCAACAGCCCTGACCCGATCATGATTGATCCTCAACACATGCAGCTTGGACCTTTTAGTCATATTTGATAGTCTGATTCCCATAGGCCAGTCTCACTTTGAATCTTAAGATAGTGCGAAATAAACATAAGGACCAAAACCCCATGAATAGCAAAAACAAAGCAGGGCTCAACCAGCTTTATCGCGAGAACCCTACCGAAGCTGACAAGCTTCTATGGGGGCATAAGCAAACTAGCAGTAGACGGGGCTTTCTAAGCAAAGGCGCTACCGCTGTAATGGGCGCCGCTCTTGGAATGAGTATTCCGTTTTCTAAAAATATGCCTGCCGGACTTATACCCGCAGCATTTGCTGCAGATAATGCGCCCCAGCAAATCGAAGGCAAAGACGGACTAATTATTCTCAACGACCGTCCACTTAACGCTGAAACACCAGCCCACCTTTTAAATGATGACATCACACCAAACAACCGCATGTTTGTGCGGAACAATGGCGTCCCACCAGAAAATATAAATCCTGACACATGGAAGTTAGAAATCGCTGGCGAGTCCTGCTCGCGCCCAACAGACTTTACAATTACGCAGTTAAAAGAGACCTTTGAAACTGTCACCCTGCAGCTGCAATTGGAATGTGGAGGCAATGGGAGAAGCGAGTTTGTTCCCGCCGCTAGCGGTAATCAGTGGACAATAGGAGCAGTGGCCTGCCCTACCTTTACTGGAGTTCGACTGCGAGATGTTCTTAATTACTGCGGCATTGATGCAAATGCAAAGTATGTCGGGTACTACGGCGCTGACAGCCATTTAAGCGGCGACCCAAATTTAGTGCCTATTTCGCGGGGAGCACCTATTTCAAAAGCCATGGAGCGTGAATCACTAATCGTCTGGCAAATGAATGGAGAAGACATCCCTAAGCAAAACGGCGCGCCGTTACGCCTAGTGATGGCTGGTTGGCCCGCCTCCGTTTCTGGCAAATGGCTCAACAAAATCGTTGTCAGAGACCAGATTCATGACGGTGCAAAAATGGCAGCTCCGTCTTACTCAGTGCCTAAAATGACAGTAGCCCCCGGTTCAAAAGTACCTAATGGCGACATGAAAATAATTGAGTCCATGCCCGTTAAATCTATGATTACTTTTCCTCAATCTGGCATTAGTCATGACTTCAGGGAAAGGTTGATCATTAGCGGACACGCTTGGGCCGGCGACGATCAGGTAAGCGGTGTTTTCATCTCCGTCGATTTCGGTGCCACCTGGCTCCCTTCCGCACTGCAACCGGCAGCTAATCGATTAGCCTGGCAAAATTTTCGAACCTGGGTTCAGCTTCCTCAAGCCGGTTACTATGAAGTCTGGGCAAGAGCCATGGACAACCAAGGCCGATCACAACCAATGGTTGTGCCCGGATGGAATCCACGCGGGTATTTAAATAACGCCTGCCATAGAATTGCTGTACAAGCAGTTTAGGTACCTTACTATGAAACTAAAAAACATAAGCGCCGCAACATTCATCGCACTCATTATCATACTCATGACAGCAGTTTCCAGCAGCCAGCTATCTGCACAAAAATTGGCAGAAAGTGTAAGCGGGCTAATTCAGGAAGACGGCTGGCAGACAGTGCAAGCGAATTGCACAGAATGTCATTCTGCGCAGATGATTATCCAAAATTCGGGTAGTCGGGCAGTTTGGAAGAGTCGAATATTATGGATGCAAGAAACTCAAGGCTTAGGAGAATTGAGTGGAGATACCGAACACGCTATTCTTAGCTATCTTGCCAATAATTATGGCCCAAAAGAAGCAGGCAGAAGAAGCGGTTTACCTGCTTACCTAATGCCTGCCAACCCTTTAGAGAGTGCGAACTAAATGGCTACCGATCAAATTTCTATGTTTGGAGATGCTCCGCCGACTCCAGAGTCTACCGAGAAAGCTACAAGTTTTACGATCAGCAAAACCTTTCAAGGCAATGCCCAAAGGGTTTTTGATCAGTGGTTAATACCAGTATTCATCGGTAAGTGGATGTTTAACAAGGAGATCGTTGGCGAGAAAATAGTCAGCCTTAATAATACCGTGCGAAAAGGCGGAGACTATACGTTCATTGTAGAAAAGAAAGGTAAGACAATCGAGTACAGCGGTAAGTATTTAGAATTAAAAATCCCGAATCAACTTGTCTTCAGCTGGATTAAAGACGGACGAGAAGATCGCTGCAGCAGAATTAGCCTGCGCTTTGAAGAAGACGGCACTAAAACAAAAATGAAATTCTCAATGAAATTAGATCCGGCTCTTAATGAACAAAAAGATAGCATTAAAAGAATATGGAATGCTCGCTGCACGGCTCTCGCCGAGCGCTTGAAATAAAGCCGCAATCGCCGCCTCAGTAATTAGCGGCCTATTTGCGATTGCTGCGCTTCACGCAAAGTTCTGGTGGCAGCTATCGGCAGAATAAACCCGTCTTCCACATTTTTATTGACCACGCTAGTCACTTTCTCTAAATAGTCTGCATGGCTTAAATACAATGATTGCAATATCTGCTCATTAAACGGTTCGTGCGAGCCATAAAGGAAGCAAAACCTATTAGCACCCGTGTTCATGCCTGTATTTGTAGCAGTTGGTACCGCATGCTCCGCGAGGCGAATACCACCTAA
>JBLHTH010000016.1:0-35713 GCA_047627195.1 Pseudohongiellaceae bacterium
AAATCTTAAGTAAAAAATACGATGAACGCTCGCGTAATAGCGGCATTCCGCCTTGTGTAGATCCAATGCTGGCGGGTAGAAATTGCACGGCAGCCTTAGGGACCGACGGGTCTGAAAGCGCTAGAATAAGTTTTGATGATGTTGATGATTATGACGGTTTGGATGAGGGTCTGAACGGCGCCGGTATTTTGCGAGACGCTCAGGGAGACCCTCGCACCGGCTACGATAATTTTCGAGTGCAAGTTTCTGTCCGCCGCATTCTGACAGGGGCCGGTCAATCCGAAGAGTTTATTCAAGTTGCTCCTGCCACGCTTGCTGACAATCCTGTGCTTGACGATGAGTTTGACGCGAAGCTAATTAGCGTCACAGTCAGCGATGGGTCAGCTACGGGAATTCAATTTAGCGCTTATAAGTCCAACTTTTGAATATGTTTAAAAATATTTCACATAAATCACATCAAAAATCCGTTGCGGTAAACGCCGGTTTTACGCTGATCGAACTTGTGGTCACGCTGGTGATTAGCGGGATTCTCGCAATCGGCACGGTAGCCTTTATTTCGCGCACTGTTGAAGGCTTAGATTCGGCAGCTAGCCGCAACAAGCTAGCTTCAGCCGGCAGAACGGCGATTAGTCGAATGTCTCTGGAATTGCATAACGCGATGCCTAACAGCATTAGAACAGCTGGAGGGAGCGGCGATCAATGTATCGAGTTTATTCCAGTTCGTGCAGCAACAACTTATATCGATCCAGCGTTTGCGAACCCAGGAACAGTAAGTTTTGATGTAGTAGATTTTGTAGAGGAAAATGCGGTGTTTCTGCCTGCTGCGCCACCTTCGTTATATGCAGTGATTTATCCTCGCAATATTAATCAGGTTTATGACGGCGATAACGGCACGGCAGCCTTGCCTGCGGTATTTAACAATCGTCGCCCTGTGCAGGCAATTAGTTCAATCGCCAATCATGCCTCGATCGCCGATTTAAGCACAGTGACATTGACCACAGCACACAGGTTTCGCAGGCGATCGCCAAATGAACGTTTTTTTGTCGTAACTCAACCAGTGAGTTTTTGCATAGTCGGCGAGAACCTCTATCGTTATACGAACTACGGGTTTCATCAAACGCAAACGGTGGTTGAGGAGAGCGGCAGCTGTGATGCTGCAACGGCAAATCGCTGTTTACCAAATTATGAAAACCACACCGCGTCGCCCGATAAAGTCTTGATCGTGGACAGTATTTCAAGCGGAGGTTTTACCGTTGGCAATCAGAATTTAGCGAGAAACTCTTTGGTCTTAATTGAATTAAATTTCACGTCAGGTTTGGACTCAATTGCACTTAAAAACGAAGTGTTGACGCGGAGCGTGCCTTGATGACTGTTGTTAAACTAACATCTAACCGTGGGTTAAGGGCTTCAAGTTCTAGGCAGGAGGGTATTGGCTTGCCGGCTGCGATATTCATTATTACAGTGATGGCGTTGATTGCAGCAGCGGTAAATCAATTGGTAAGCCAAAATGCACAAACCTATGTGGAGGAAGTTAATCTGACGCGTGCATTTTTCGCGGCGGAATCCGGTGCGGGCTTTGCAATGAACACTATTTTCCCGCCTGAAGACTATGCAAGTGGCTATCCAAATACTCAATTGCAGAAATGCCCCGCTGAGGCGACGGTTTATAATTTTGTAGTAGCTGGATTAAATCAATGTACGGCATCTGTGAGTTGCACGTTGGTTGAAAATGGAACGAGCAACTATGCCACTATCGAAAGCACAGGAACTTGCAGTTCCGTGGAGAGAACTGTTCAGATTAGAACAGTCTTTGATGACTAAATGCGGCTATGAACACGAATAAAGTTAAGACCAAAAACATCGGCTAAACTCTGATTGCTTAGGTGCTCCAAATCGCCAGATATAGAATAATTGAGACTACCCCGAGAGTCATCGCTGCAGTGAGCCCATAGGTGACAACCGAGCTAACCCCCACGGTAGAGCGATAAGCGTCAAACTCTAAGCTTTTGTCATTGGCGCGATTTAAAGTATTGCGCTGTAGCTTGATACGGTAGTTGTCTTCTTTCTCTAAAAGAGACCAGCCAGCTTTAGACTCTTGCTCTAGTGTCTCGTGCATTTTGGCAGCGCTAGCAAATAAAGGGGTTTGGGATTGCAGGGTTTTGTATTCCAGTTCCATTTCTGACTCCGAGGATAGGCTTTTACTTGTCGATCTTTGCTCGTTATTTTCTGGGTTTGGGGGCGTTTTTGCAATCTTTTAGAGGCTGTAACTCGAAAGAAAGGGCCGCAGCGCAGAATTAGCCAGGTTTGATGCAAACTCCTTCCCCAATTAACCCCTAGTTTATTGTCGCCAAATGGGTGAAGTGGAAGTATGTTTTAGGCTTGAAAAATTAATTACATCGCGAACTATCGGCGAATGAGTAAATAATCACATAAAAAGGACGATAAACTGCTAAGTAGTTCAAACTATTGACATTAAATTCTTCTTTCCCCGATGTTCGGGTGATTAAATCCAGTATCGCTATTCATTCCTGTTGATATGACCTGATGCACATTTTTTACTGTTCAACAAACTTTGATCCACCACAGCCCGTGTTCATCGATGGGGTTGGTAGATTTTGCGCGGCGATGTGCAAACCAAATTTTACCGCTGTGCCTGAGATAAGGCGCGGCGGGATATCGGTGCTGGCAAGGTCGCAGCGCGCTAGGCAGGGCAACAAGAAATCACATCAGATTTACAGTAACGATCCAAACAGGGTGACCAGTCGAGCATGAGGAGTTCAGTGTTATTTAAATGTTCACGCGCAGAAAACGCCAATTGGCTTTGGTCAGCTGTGGCTGTCTGTTTTTTGTTAGTTGGCACGATTCCGGAGGCTAGTGCAGCCGATAGCTGTGATGCCTTCAATATTCCTGACATTCCAGGCCAGCTAGTTCAGCTCAAATCCTGCGCTTCCGCATTTAGTAATGACGACTCAGATGATGATACAGCGCTACAGTTTCCGGTCGGCTCGGCGGTTGCGGCGGGCGACTTCCTGGTAGTTCACCTTGCAGTGGATGGCAATAATGATGATTTAAGCGCCTCGCCTTTGACTTTAGGTTGGGTGCAATTAGAAGGCAGACTCTCTGGTCAGGATCAAAGCTCCCAAGTATGGTACAAGGTGGCAACAGCTGCGGATGTTTCGTTGCCAGTGTATGTATTTGAGTGGGCAGATGGGGATGAGCAGAACTATGCTCAATTATTGCACTTCACCGGTGTCGCAAGTATCGCATCGATCCCTGGCAGTGGTTTTCAATTCTCCTCTGCCCAAGAAAACAATAATAGTACTAAGCTATCGCCGAGTGTAACCTCGCTGTCGGCATCTAATCTGATATTAAGGCTCATTAATGTTCGCCGAACAGGTTTGGGTGATGAGGCAGGGCCTGCTAATATTGGCGGCGGTGTATGGGGGGCGCCTCCCACCTATGTCGATATTATTCAAGAGCGTACAAATGGTGGAGGTAATAACGCGCGAGTGGGGATAGCCTCGGCTTACACTTATCAAGCCAGCGCAGCGGCTACCGGCACAGAGACTCTGGTGATCGATGGCAACAACGGCGCGCACGTACGTACCTTGGCCATAGAGCCATTTGAATTTAGATTTTCAATGGCAGATACCGCGTCCAGTGTCTGTGGCATTCAGCAAGTGACTCTGCGCGTCACAGATAGATCAGGCAACGCGGTACCGACTTTTGCCGGGTCTGTCGATCTGTCCATTACAACAACGGCGTTTATCGATGCTGCCGGCGCTGCGTGGTTAGACTTAGATTCATCTCTCAACGGCTCGCTTGGTACTAGTACCGACGGCGCTGCGACCTATACCTTTGTTGCTGCTGACAACGGCGAGGCAGTCTTTGATTTTCACAGTCCCAATGCCACAACGGTCAATTTTAATCTGGTCTATGACGACAACGGGCCAAGCTTTACTGAAAGCTCGTCGTTCGACCCTTTGCTGGTTGTCGATGACAATTGCAGTTTTAACATATCTCCTCCAGCTGAAATTGGGACCTGCAGTGTTGGACAGGTTCTAATTACGCTGGTAGATGGGGAGTCCAACCAAGCGACTATCTATGATAATGAAACGGTCAATATCACTCTAGGTACTGGCACTGGTGGAAATTTCAGTATAAATACTGGCAGCGGAACGCTGACTCCAGGCACTGACAACGATAACAATGGCGCAGTGAGCTATACGTTTGTTGCTGCCGATAACGGGCAAGTCACACTAAACTATTCGAACACGACAGCGCAGACAGTTAATTTTAATGTGGTAGATCCAACAAACGGGTTTTCAGATGATCTGTCTCCTGCTTCACTATTTGATCCAGATATGGTCATTGTTGACTGTGAAATACGCATTGATATTGCAGACGCAAGTGACGAATCAGATGTGTGTAGCGTGGCTCAAATCACTATCAGTGTTACCAATCCGAGCGGGGCTCTAATATCAGGCTATGCTGGCACATTGAATATTCAGACCTCGTCAGCGGCAGGAGACTGGGCCGGGGGTGACACCAATACCGTCGACAATCTTATAGCGGCTGATGGGATTGCGACCTATGCCATGGTGTCCGGTGACGGAGGCAATGTTGCCCTTGATTTCACTCATCCGTTTGTCGATTCAGCAGTCAATTTTAATGTATCAAGCACCGCGCCAACTGGGGTTGTGGTTTCTGATTCGTCAGCTGGCGGACAAGACCCAGATCTAGATGTTCAGTCTTGTCTGATCGACATTCAAGTTACCGATGGTCTCGCGGACGTTTGCGCTGCAGCGGAACAGGTTATTTACACAATTCGTGATAGAAACGGCGTCGCGGCGGCAGACTTTGCAGGTATTATTGTTCTTAACACCGATGTTGGAAGAGGTAATTATTCTCCAGTTGGTGAAAATGGTGGGTTTGCCAACGGAACCCCCGATGATGGCATCGCGAACTACACCTTTAATACCCTGGACAACGGGGAACTAACTGTAAATTTCTCCGACGATGTTGCGGGCACTGTAAACCTAACTGCAAGCGGCGGTGGCTTGTCACTAGACCCAGGGTCTGACGTGGATATAGTGTTCAGCGCTTGTGAGTTTAGAATTTCTTACACAGACGGGACTCCTGGCGCTATGGATGTCTGTAGTGTTGAGACGGTTCGAATAGCTTTGTTTACAGCGGCTGGCACCGCGGTCACCGCTTACACTGGCACTGTTAATTTAAGCACAAGTACCGGCAATGGCAGTTGGATAGACCCGGCTGGTGTCAACGATGGTCTCCTTACCGACCCATTTGCAGGAGACGGCAATGCGTCCTATACATTTGACGGGGCTGATAACGGCACAATCGATTTGCAGTTTGTTGATCTGATTAACGAAACTGTCAACATCAGCGTATCTGACGGCATAAGTGCAGATCCTGCAGACAATATGGACCCTAATGATCCTGACCTTATTGTTGCCCTGTGTACATTTCAAATTAGTTTTGATGGTGGCGGTTTAGGCAGCGCCCATAGCGATACTGTTTTTGTTGGCTGTTCAATCCAACAAGTTACCATTGAAATTTATAATAGCGCCGGGGCCCTTGATGTTGACTACACCGGCACCGTGTCCCTAAGTACCTCCACTAATAATGGTAATTGGCTTATAGGCAGCGGGCTTGGGAGCCTTATTGATACCGATGGCGATGATGATGGCGCCGCAACGTATACATTTGCAGACACCGACAATGGCCTTGCCACATTGGACTTTATTAATATTAACGGTGAGACCCTAAATATTAACATTGCCGACGGCGTCATCATTGAAACCGGGACAGACGATCCGAACCTTACTGTGCAGGCTTGTGCCATAACCATCGGCGCTCAGTCGTGCGTGCAAGGTGCATTGACAACTGCTATCACAATAGATGCTGAAAAAGCGACAGAGGCTCAAAGAGGGCGAATGGTCTTAATGACAATCATGCACGAAGGACAGGGCCTTGTGGATGATTTTCCAACCGTCGCCGGCGGTAATATGACTCTGCTGCGCAGAGAGCTAAATACTAACGGGGTAGGTAACGTACTTGAGCTTTGGGGTATTCTTGATGCTGGTCTTCCCGATATCGCAGGATCTGTCACGGGAATCTATTCAGGACCAGGCAATGGCCCAGCCATGTGTATGTTTTATCTTACTGATGTGGAACAGGCTTTTCCAGTGTTCAATGCAGGTTTCCCCACCGATGGCGCTCTTAATGGCACCCAAGGAACTAATGGCGGGGGCAATACTGGCCGCCAAATATCCATAACCGGGATAACTCCTCAGGCAAACAATTCCCTGGTGATGAGTTTTGTTAGTAACGGATCGAGTGGCGACTATAATAATGTAGAGCCGAGCCCGCCTCTTACGCGTTTGTTTCAAGGTCCAGATGCAACCTCAACCGCGTTTGCTGGCAGCTCAGGTATTGTCATTCTTGCATCTGAAACTATCGTTCAGGAAACTTGGGACCAAGGCGGTGATCCACTGCGTGATAATCATATCGTTGTGGCATTTTCACCTTTAGTCAGTGGGCCTCCCGTGGCTGAGGGTTTCGTTCCTGTAACCTTGTTTCGAAGCTATGCGGGAAATATTAGTTATCGAGCTATAGGTAACTCTCTACGCACCACTTTAAATGACACGGGCGATCTCTCTCAAGGCTGTATTTTTGGAAATGGAGATGGCCCTATCTCTGCTACGTTGAATCTGCCTGACGTAGCCGGGGGTACCTTTGACTCAACCGTATTATCTGCTTATCTGTATTGGTTTGGTAATGGCATTTTCGATGATCAACCGCCTGGTGCGGATTTTGATGATGTTGTTTTTACTACTCCCACTGGGTTTTCAAACATCTCGGCTGATGAGGTCTATCTCATTGAAGGAGTTGGCGGCGCCGCTAATTTGGATTTCTACGCGGCTTATAAAGAGGTAACTGGGCTGGTATCTAGCAATGGCATTTACCAAGTGGATGGCATCGATGTGGATTTGAGGGGGGTTGGCGGTGGAACGAATGGGTGGGCCAACACCAGTGCCTGCGCCGGCGGGTTTGCTCTAATTGTGGTTTACGAGAACACTTTCGAACAGCTGCGGGTTATTAATCTTTTTCAGGGCTTTCAGCCTTTTCAAAATTCAGCATTTGGCTTAGTGCCGCGTAATTTTAGAATGGCAGGCCAAGATACGGCCCGCCAGCTTCCCAATGGCCTAATTACTCACGTCACTGTGGAAGGGGATGAAACCTTAAACAACGGGGTTGAGAGCTTAGAGTTTCAAGATGCGCCATCGAGTATTACCTATACGCCCCTAACTACTGTCTATAACCCGCCGCAGGCGGAATTCAACAGCACGGTAACTAGGCCGCTTTTCACATTAACCGATGTTGATCCAGGGGCTGGCGTTGAAGAGTACTATTTATTCGATGATTCTCTCGGCCGAGGTGGTTATGAGATCGATTTCCCCGGTCCCGATGCCGCAGCGGATCCTCTTGATGAAAATGATCAAATAGGCGGGACCCCCGGGGTTGATATAGATACTCACTATATTACTGGGGATGGGCAGGGTGGTTCTGGTGATATCCTTGTAGACTTTGCGACGGTGGCCGCAGAAGAAATCACCACCCGCTACAGTGCAGGCCAAGACCTAGTATTGTTAGTGGCAGAATTGATCAGTGTGACTAATGCGCCAATAGCCGACCTTGAAATATTTAAGACCGAAACAGGCACCTTTAGAGTCGGCTGCAACGCTGTAGACGATCCTTCCTGCTCCGCGGGCTATCAGTTTCAAGTGATTAACAACGGCAACGGCACGCCTAACTGGGGCTTTGCTACTGGTTTAGTAACCGTAACAGACAGGCTTCCTAACGGCATGACCTTTGCAGCGGCAGGCGATGTGTCGGGCGATGGCTGGGACTGCTCAGTAACGCTTAGCCCCGGTGCGTTCACCTGCAATTTTGACATAACTAGCGATTGGACTTTAGGCAGAGGGGCGCAAGTTGCTGGCCAGTTGGCTGAGTCTGCGACCACAGGCGTAGGCGAAAGCTTGCCAACGCTAACAGCCAACATTCAAATTGGCGGTACTGCATTTTTCCCACTTCTGAATAATCCCGCTAAAAACACGGCCCGCATGCTAGCTTCGAACGGCACCTGCGCCGCTGCAGCGATTGGGGTTTCACCGACTCCGGTTAAAGCTTGTTTTTCCGCTCAGTTTGATAACTTCAACGATCTTCAAGGCGGTATTCTTGATATAAACGATCTCGAAGACAAACGACCAAATAATAACAATCTAGATTCTTTCGAGTCTAATGTTCTAGGTAGAAGAACCGATTTGGGTGTTGATAAATCTGCTGTGGGCATTTTTGAAGATGGCAGCGGTGTCGGCGCAAGCCAGTATCGAATTCGCGTCACCAATTTTGGCCCGGATGCCACGACGGCTAGTTTCACTATCACCGACCCCCAGCCTGCCAATGTTATTTTTGTGTCGGTTGCGGCAGATGCCGATTGGAATTGCAGCAGTATCACACCAACACTAAGCTGTAGTTATGTAGGCCCAAGCTTAGCGGTTGCTGGCTTCAAAGACTTGTTTTTGAATGTGACAGAAGATGGAATAGCGGGTCAAAACATAACCAACACAGTGTCCGTTGCTGCTGGCCCCTTCAACTTTGATGCTGTGTCTGGTAACGACTCCGATACTGATATTACAAAAATTCAAGCGCCGCCAGCTTCTGGGACTGAAAAGTTCTTGCTGTCTGTGTCATCTACGTCTACTACCGGCGCGACTATTGGCGGGCTTACGTTTGAGAACGATGATCTTATAATATACGACCCTGTTAGTGATACGGCAGTTTCATTCTTTGACAATTCAAGCCTTGGCTATTCCGTAGACGATCCTAACGCGGTTCACCTGCTGCCCAACGGTCAGGTTATTTTATCGGCCAACGAAAACAGCACAATTGGCAGCAATGCCCTCGGCTTCCAGCCTAATGACTTAGTGAAATTCGATCCAATCACGAATCTTGCTGAAACCTTTTTCGATGGTGATCTCTACACTGAAACTACTGGGGTAAATATCGATGCTGCCTATGTTTTAGACAATGGCGATATCGTGTTTTCAACTGCCAGTGATGTCGCGACTGGTATTGGCTGGAGTGACTCGGATCTAGTGCTATTTGATGGCACAAATTTCTCAATCTATCTCGATGCTGAAGATACTGATGTGTTGGGCGCAGGCACAGCAAATGTCGATGCGTTATATATTAAAGTGGACCCAACAGATGCCACTGTCGTTATCGATACCTTCGATTTATCGTCAGATAACGAAGGCACAATCATAAGCGATGACAGCATAGTATTTGGCCGCGATGACGTGGTTGAATTTACAACAGATAGCATTAGTAGTCCCAGTGTCACTTCTGCCGAAAATCTGTTCTTCGGAAACTTGGCCACCGGTATATTTACAGCCAACGATGCTAGCCGGCGATTAAACGCATTGCACACGTTAGAAACAGGCTATTTAGGCCTGTTTGCAATTACGCAGTCCCAGGGCGGCACTGCTTGCGAGGCAGGGAAGGTTACAATTTCTAAACTGCAGGGTTTGAGCTCTGACGTAGATGAGGATTACTTCGGTTCGGTAAGGTTGACCACTAGCACCGCAACCGGCACCTGGGTTTTAGATAGCGGCTCTGGCACGTTGGTGGATCTTACTGCTAATGATGGTCAAGCGACTTACACGTTTGTCGATGCGGATAACGGTGCGGTTACTTTAAGCTTGAGTGTAGAAGTTGCAACGCCGCTGATCGATATCAATGTCACCAACGGTATTGTCACTGAGGGTGCCGCGGATGATCCGCTTACCTTTAATGAGGTGATTACAACGGTTTCTTATATCGACTTATTTGATGTGGCAGCATTCAACACCAACGATGGTGCGGCATGGTCAAACGATTGGCAGGAGATTGATGATGCCAATGGCGTTAGTGGTGGCAATTCTGGCGCGGGGGTGGCCGCAGGTAACATTCAAATTAGCGGCGGTAGTCTTTCGTTAACGTCTAACTCCAGCACCGATGCTACCGGGCGCGACCCAAGCCTATCGCGGCGAGTTGACCTTAGTTCTTACAATGTTACGGAGCCCATCTTTCTCGATTTTACTTACACGTATTCCTCAGTTAATACGGGCGACTCTATTGAGGTAGAAGTAAGTGACGATGACGGCGTGAGCTGGACGCAATTTCCAGCCTACACCGGTTTCAGCGGCAGTACAGCGGCCACAACGCAGAGTCTCAATGTGTCAACATTAGGAGGCACTATCAATGACTTTGCGAGTAACTTGGATATTCGGTTTAGAGTCGAAAACGGCTATGTTTTGGCCGCCCAATTTAATGTGCTTAGAGTAGAGCTTCGCACCGGCAGTACCGATTGCAACGCTGGCAGCGCCTTCGATCATTACGAAATTAAGATCGGTGGTGTTACTGGCCCGGCGAGTACTGTTGTGAGTGGCATCTCGTGCTTGCGCAGTGAAATTTTAGTTAGCGGGCACAACGGCGGGGACATCAATACCGCGCCGAACGAAATGGTAACCCTGCGCGCTTTTGATGAGATGGGTGTGGGCCGAGGTAGCTGGAAGAACGCAGTTTCAGCCATTGGCTCGTTTGTAGAAAGTGGAACTCTCACAGATGGCACGGCCACCTATACTTTTCCTCTTAATGCGACCGAGGCACTGTTTTACTACAACTATACCAACCCGGTTTTGAGTAACGATGCGTTTGAAGATATCAATTTCAACGTTGTTGGGTCGGTTTTAGTAGATCCAAATGAAGACCCTACGCTGCGCATGGCGCCAGTTATAATTAAATTTACCAATGAGAGTGACGGCGCGTCTGACAACATTCCTAACCAGATTTCAGGCAAGTCCTCGGACGCTGCGCCCAATAGCAGTGTTTTGACGATGCAAGTGCTAACGACCTCAGAAACCAACCCTAGTGTTTGTGCGCCGTTTGTGGCGCCAGGTCAGTCTTTTGACTTTTCATTTGCGCTTGAGTGTATTGATGCAAACACATGCAACTCAGGCTCGTTGACTAACCCGGTAACCGTTAACGGAACCCCGATTGGCAATGTGAACAGCAACACCGCGGCTAATGCCTCTGCCTACACGGACGATGTTTCGCTTACCTTTGCAACATTGGCCGGAAAAACCGCGGCGCCTATTGTGTTGAACTATCAAGATGCAGGTAATGTGCAGTTGCATGCGTCTTTTGATATCCCGCTGTTCCTTGATCCTACTAATATTGCAGCGCGGCCGGCTGGTGCGGGCACGCCGTTATTTGCCTCTTCAAACGTTTTTACGGTGCGCCCGTTTGGCTTTGCTATCGACTTCAATGGTGATCGTGCAGCTAACCCGCCCGATGGTGATAATTCGCTTTCCTATGCATTTGACGCAACTAACTCTAACGGTTTTGCTGTAGCTGGGGAGGGCTTTAATACCACGGTAACGGCTGTTCAGTATCAGGCAGGAGACGATGACGATGACTTCGATGGCATACCAGATGACGGGGCATTCCTTTCTGACAACCCGACTACACCAAATTTTGGTCAAGACTCTACCGCCAGCACTTATAAAGTCGGAATCAGTTCTGTAACGGTGGCACCGCCTGGAGGCTTTGGAATTCTATCCAATTCAGATTTTGGCAGTTTCACCAATGGCTCTCAGCTTCGTATTGATACAACGTTCGACGAAGTGGGGGTTATTGATTTAAGCGCTGAGTTACAAACGCTTGGAGGCGCCACAGCTAACTATTTGGGCTGGGGCACAAGTATCTTTGGCACGGTAGATAAAGTCGGCAGGTTTTATCCTGCGTCGTTCGAGCTGCAGCCAGCAACTGTTCCGATAATCTCAAGGCCGCAAGCGAAGGCGCAAACAGCGATGTGTTTTTTGCCTAGCAATGATTTTACTTACCTAGGTGAGGACTTTGCTATCGCTGGCATTCTGGAAGCACAAAATGCCCTTGGCGCCCGTACTCTTAACTATGTTGATGCTTATGCTAAATTTGTCGATGCCAACCTAGTGGGCAGTTTTTCAGCGTACGTTCAGCAAGCAGGTCCAGACACCAATTTGAGCTCAAGGCTCGCGCCCTCGCCGACGACTGCTCCATCGATAGCATGGCCAGCCAATAATGTTACCGATAGTGCGGATCGTGGCAGAGGTGTGCTCGCGGGCAACTTAAGGTTCAATCGGCAAGCCTCAGGTGTTGAGGACGGACCGTTTCCTGCGGTGAGTGTTGGTATTAGTGCACAAGACAGCGATACAGTCGCGATCGAGTTGGGAGTTGATCTAGACGAGCTTATGCCGCTTGCCAACGATACGGCGTTGATTGGTTCGGAAGCCTTCCGTTACGGCCGCTTGTTGATTAATAATGCCTATGGGCCTGAAGAAGAGCCGCTGGGTATTGCGTTACAGATTCAGTACTGGAATGGCGCGCAGTTTGTTTTGAATATTGATGATAGCTGTACTTCTTTGCTCTTTGACGCATCAACAGCCGGGGTTCAAGATCGTAGTTTGTTTTTCAGACAAGAATCAGTTGCAGATCCGGAGCTCAGTTCTTATCAAGGCAATCTAACTGACGATGACACCACAATAGAGCTGACAGCGGTAACTGCCGTTACTGACGTTACCGTTAGCATTGTTGGGGGTCAAACAGGTTTAGTGTCAAGTGCGGATACGGACGGGGATCTGCGCCCCGATGATCGGCCGTTTGATGCTTCACCACCTGGTGTTGGCAACGATGGTAGTGTTGTCGTTGAATTCAATTTGACCAATCCCCAGTTGCCTTATCTTTTAGATTTTTTCTCTTATGATTGGCGCGTGACAGGCGAGCTAGAAGATAATGAAACGGTAGACGGGGTCTATACCGACAACCCACGCAGTCGCTTAGAATTCGGCAGCTACCGTGGTCATGATAGGGTAATCAACTGGCAAGAGATTTACATCGGGCCTAACTAGGTTAGGTTGGGGAAAAGACGGTCTCGGCTAGTAATGCTAGGAAAGATGAATTTAGGAAAAGGGTATCTAGGCAAATATTGTCATGAAAATTTGCTAAAGACGTCCTAGTTTGCGCGGATTGCTGTTCACAACATAGAATCGAAGTGGCCACGCCAATCGATTTAAAACTTGAACAACAAGCCCCTTTTCTCCTTAGGGGTAACTTTCTCGGTCGCTCCCAATCAAGGGTCGCAATAAATAGTATGAAGCGAACCATTCTTGGCAGTTAATTAGTGACAAGCAACATCAAAGCAAAATCTAGGAAAAAAGGATTGTCTGAGATTCCCAGCCAATCCTAAAGTCACTTCGTTACACTAATCTCTTTTCGGTTTTCTCCTGATCTTCTCTTGGTTTCATCTAAGGCCAGCCTTATTCCTAGGTGCTAGTCGTCCAGCTCAGGGTTTGAATCTGTGCTTTTAGGATGCGAGGAGCCTAGCTCCTTAATCTTGCGAGTAAGTGTGTTGCGTCCCCAGCCAAGCAGGTTGGCGGCATCTCTGCGTCGGCCAGAGGTGTGCTTCAGCGCAATGTCGATTAAAGTGCGTTCGAACAGTGGCGTGGCCTGATCAAGAATTCCTGTATTGCCCAAACTCAATTGTTGGTCTGCCCAAGCCTGCAGTGCAAATGTCCAGCTGCCAGTATTGCTGCTTTCGGCTTCTTGAGCTGAAAACTCTGGAGGCAGATCTGTCATATAGACTTCGCGGCTGGAGGCCATGACAGTGACCCAGCGGCAGAAATTTTCCAATTGCCTGACATTGCCAGGCCAGCTTAAGCCGATTAGATAATTTTCAGTTTCCGGCCTAAGTATTTTAGGCTCCATTTTTAGTTCTTTAGCCGCCGACTTTAGAAAGTGCGACGCAAGGGTTGGAATATCCTCGCGGCGATCGCTAAGCTTGGGTATATGAATACGAATAACATTGAGGCGGTGAAAAAGATCTTCGCGGAATAAATGTTTTTCTACAAGCTGTTCTAAGTTTTGGTGAGTAGCCGCGATAATGCGCACGTCGACTTTGATCGACATATGGCCGCCGACACGATAGAACTCGCCATCGGACAGTACCCTTAACAGTCTAGTTTGTGTCTCGGCCGGCATGTCACCGATTTCATCTAAAAATAAAGTGCCGCCATCGGCTTGCTCAAAGCGGCCGGTACGCTGAGAGGTAGCGCCAGTGAAAGCGCCTTTCTCGTGGCCGAATAACTCCGACTCAATAAGTTCTTTTGGAATAGCGGCTACATTTAACGGTACAAAAGGCTGTTTGCTGCGCGGGCTGTGGCGGTGCAGGGCATGGGCTACTAGCTCTTTACCGGTGCCCGACTCGCCATTGATTAATACCGAGATATTGGACTGTGAGAGCCGGCCAATTGCGCGAAACACCTCTTGCATCGCAGGCGCTTCGCCAATTATTTCTTGATCTTGAACGGGGGCTTCTAAAACGGGCTCGCTACTCTGCTCTTTCGAATGTTGTAACGCCCGTTTGGTTACAGCAACGGCTTCGTCAATGTCGAATGGCTTGGGCAAATATTCAAAAGCGCCGCGGCTGTAGGAAGAAACTGCGCTGTCCAGGTCAGAATGAGCGGTCATTATAATGACCGGTAGCAACGGATGTTTTTCCTGAATGGTGGAAAGCAAGTCTAATCCGTTAATTCCCGGCATTCGAATGTCGCTGATGATAGCATCAGGGAGTTCATGGGTTAGCCGGTGGAGCAACTGGTCACCGTTCTCAAAGGTCTCTGTACTGACCCCTGTTTTAGTTAATGATTTTTCTAATACCCAACGAATAGAGCGGTCGTCGTCGAGTATCCAGACGGAATTGTGATTGGCCATGTTTCAGTGCACCTTTTCTTTAATCCGCATACAAAGTTACGCAGATTTTGCTGCAGTTGGTTCAAGGGGTAGTACGATTGTAAACTTTGTTTCTGCATGATCACTCTGACATTCGATCATGCCTTCATGCTGACTAATAATACTGTGAGTGATGGAAAGGCCTAGTCCGGTGCCTTCAGCTCGACCACTTATCATCGGATAGAAAATCGTATTAATGAGATCCTCCGGAACTCCTGGTCCATTGTCGATAATATCGATGCTCGCTGCCAAGCGGTGAAACTTAGAATCTATGGTTGAATTCCGTATAATTCGAGAGCGGATAATAATTTTGCCCAAGTTATGTTCTATGTCAGGGCTGGTCAAAGATTGCATCGCATTTCTCACCAGATTTAGAACAGCCTGAATCAATTGCTCAGCATCAGCCATGATTGTTGGGATGCTTGGATCATAATCTTGCACTAACTGGATGCCAGAAATATGCTGGTCTGCAATTTCAGCGGTGACTAGACTTCGGACTCGCTCAAGCACTTCGTGAATATTGATTTCTGTTTTGAATAAAGGCTTTTTCGAGCCGACCATGCGATCGACGAGATTACGCAGTCTGTCTGCTTCTTCGATAATGACATTGGTGTATTCGTTGAGCTCGTTGCCTGGAATTTCCCGCGCCAATAACTGGGCGGCACCACGAATGCCTCCCAAAGGGTTTTTGATCTCGTGAGCCAGACCGCGTACTAATTCCTGAGTTGTCGCATGGGCCGAGTGTAAAGTTTCTTCTCGACTGATCCGATGGGTGTGCTCCAAAGAATTGAGTTCTATAAGAGCCTGCATTTCTCCATTATTCTCAAACGGACTAATTGTGTAATCGACCACGATGGACTTGTTATGAACCGTGCGCAATTCAGCCTTACGCTGCGTGGTACTTCTGTTATTCGTCAGAGCCGTTTGCATTTCATTTATGTCAGCTGCAGCATTTAAGAATAAATCCCCGATAAAGGAGTGCTTTGCTTGGCGATCACTAATATCCAGCAGCGTCTCTGCGGCCAAGTTGATGTATAGCAGGCATAAGTTCTCGTCGAGAAGAATGACCGCAGTTTTTAGCGTATCTAGTAGGCGCTTGTGTACATTTTCTGGGGTCACGCGGTCGCTCGGGCTCGCTGTGCTATTAATATCAGTTTAACGCTAAGATTATCCATGCAATAAATAAACCAAAGTTGTACATGCTGAATCATTGAGTTTGCGGCAGGTTTGGCCGGCAGAACGGGCCTCTAAGCACTGCTATGATTCGAATTCCGCAACAACGCCCCATAGTAGTGCATTATTGAGGTCTAGCAAAGAACTTAAGTCAAAGAGGGTGCAGCAGGCGCCTAGAGTAAGAAGCGGTGGAGTAACTACAGCAAGAACCTGATGGCGGCAGAGTAATTATTCGCAGTCTCTTAACTCTTGCCTACCGCGGGGCATGAATAGCTACTGCGACACTCCACGCGGTAGTGGTTCTTTTGACAACGCGCGTTGGAATAGCAAACGATGGTCTAACCCGCAGCGCCTACTTGACACTTTTGAAGTAACTACTTACTAACCCTCATAGCCTATTATGTTTATGTTTATGGGTGGTTACTCTGACTTCTCACGCTATCAATTATGCCAACACTTGACGCCGTGAAAGGGCGGGAATTGTAGATAAAAGAAAGCCCGGGTCACCGGGCTTTCTTTATTTTTTGCAGGCTGAGATTGAAATAGCGCTAGGCTCAATCTGCACTATTTACCCTACTAGACTATGCTAGAGCTTCTTTCGTAGTCTTGATGATCGCGGCAGCAACTTTATACGGATCAGCATTGGACGCGGTTCTTCTGTCTTCTAGACGTCCTTTCCAGCCATCTTCTACTGTGCCTATTGGTATACGAATCGATGCGCCGCGGTCAGAAACCCCGTAGCTGAACTCGTCAATAGACTGAGTTTCGTGCAAGCCGGTCAGGCGCTGGTCGTTATTGGCGCCATAAACACTCATGTGACGCTCAATGTTCTTGCCAAAGCCTTCACAAATTTTAGTAAAGAGTGATTCATCGCCATCTTCACGCATTCCACCGTTTGAGAAGTTAGCGTGCATGCCAGAGCCGTTCCAATCTGTGTCTTTACCTAGTGGCTTAGGTTCCCAGTTGATGGCATAGCCATAACGTTCACCGGTACGTTCTAGCAGGTAGCGAGCAATCCATGTTTGGTCGCCTGCATCTTTAGCGCCTTTAGAGAATACTTGAAATTCCCACTGTCCAGCGGCTACCTCGGCATTAATCCCTTCAACGTTGATGCCAGCCTCTAGGCAGATATCGAAATGCTCTTCTACGCAGTCACGGCCGAATGAATTATAGGCGCCGACTGAACAATAATATGGGCCCTGTGGTCCAGGGAAGCCGCCAGCTGGAAAACCAGGAGGAAGATTTGTCTTGGTATCCCAAAGGAAATATTCTTGCTCGAAACCGAACCAGAAATCCTCGTCATCATCCTCAATGGTCGCGCGGCCATTAGTTATGTGCGGCGAACCGTCAGAGTTTAATACTTCAGTCATAACTAAATAAGAGCTGTCACGGTCTGGGTCTGGGTAAATAGCGACTGGCTTCAATAAACAATCTGAATCATCTCCAGAGGCTTGCTGAGTTGAACTGCCATCAAAGCACCACATAGGACATTCTTCTAACGTGCCGCCAAAATTCTCTCTGACTTGGGTCTTGCTTCTGAGACCTTGAGTTGGTGCACAGCCATCTAGCCAGATGTATTCGAGTTTAGATTTCATTTCGTATCTTTCTCCTAATGATTTACGACTTCTTGTTAAACACTGACTTCGGCGGAAAACCTAACCTTCAGCGTGTTCTTGGGTTTTTCTGGCCAGTTAAATCTTCACGCCTGTGGCAGGAGATCTATCAAACCTGAGAATCGCAGCGATGCCAACTCTTTTAATATATGGCATAAGCTATCGTGACAGGGAGAGCAGCAAGATGTATGCCATTGGCTGAACTCCCGCAGTGGCCGAATTTACTGGACCTTGTGATAAAATTCAACAGCAATGGCACCGCGATGGCGCGCCATTAACTAATACGCATTAATATGGTGCATTTTGAGATGGGTTTGCGGGGTTATAGTGCGCCAGCCCGATAAAGTTGCTTATTTTGAAAGAGTAGATGTTACTGCTTGTGAGTGAGGTAACTCGTTTAAGTTGAAATAAACTGCGCCAATTTTATTTAAGATGCTCTTCAGCTGCACTTCTGCGCCACCGAGCACGGGATAGTGAGCATTATAGATGCTGCGTATTGAAGTCCTGTATCATGCTTTTTCAAGAGTAAGCTGAATCATTACGTGCGTTACACAGAAAAGCCTGTGTTTTAAAGCGAAGCCTGCGTTTTCAGACCTGTTCATGCTCGAATTGAAGGCTAATTTTCAAGTTCAGAGGCGTAGGTTACGACACATATGAATACAGGCGTAAGATTCATTTCATAAAACTCTGCAGGATCGTGTATACTCGCCGCCTTTTGTGCCGGAGAATAAGGGCTTTAGGGCTCCGTTGGCTCCTCAATATAAGGCTCTATACGCAAAGTTTAAACCTTAAGTCTTAAGCTCAAGCGCCACAGTCTAATTACCCTCGCTAGCAGATCTGTTGTTTAGAGATCTCCAAGCCTACTTATTTTATTGGAAAAACCGTGATAGAGAAAATTCGCAACATAGCCATCATAGCCCACGTCGACCATGGTAAAACAACTTTGGTGGACAAGTTGCTGCATCAATCCGGAACATTGGAATCACGAGGCGCTCAGGTAGAGCGTGTGATGGATTCCAATGATCAGGAACGAGAGCGCGGAATTACGATTCTAGCCAAGAATACAGCCATCAACTGGAATGGTTACCATATTAATATCGTTGATACCCCTGGCCACGCCGATTTTGGTGGAGAAGTGGAACGCGTTCTTTCTATGGTGGACAGTGTTTTACTTTTGGTTGATGCGGTTGATGGTCCTATGCCACAAACCCGCTTCGTTACCCAAAAAGCCTTCGCCCAAGGATTAAATCCAATTGTAGTAATCAACAAAGTCGACCGCGATGGCGCTCGGCCAGATTGGGTTGTGAACGAAGTTTTTGACCTGTTTGATAAATTGGGCGCTACTGACGAACAATTGGATTTCCCAATTATTTATGCTTCTGCCCTAATGGGGTTCGCCGGGCTTGAACTTGACCAAATGGCTGAGGATATGATTCCTCTGTTAGAAGTCGTAGTAGACAAGGTTCCGCCGCCAGACGTTATCGCTGATGCGCCTTTGCAAATGCAAATCAGTGCACTAGATTACAATAGCTACGTTGGGGTTATAGGTATTGGACGAGTAACTCGCGGCAAAGTACGCAACAACCAGCCGGTCGTCGTCATCGACCGAGAGGGCAAACAGCGCAAGGCAAAAATTCTTCAAGTGAAAAGCCATCTAGGGCTTGAGCGTATTGATGTGGATGAGGCTAGTGCTGGCGAAATCGTCTGTATCACAGGTATCGATAAACTTAACATTTCTGACACGGTATGCGACCCGGAAAAGCCTGAGGCAATGACGCCACTGTCAGTTGACGAACCAACTATCAGCATGACCTTTCAAGTGAACGATTCTCCTTTTGCTGGTCGTGAAGGTAAATATGTAACGACGCGTCAAATTAAAGATCGATTAGACCGCGAGCTACTTTACAATGTGGCGCTACGTGTAGAGCCAGGTGAAACACCTGATAAGTACAAGGTATCAGGGCGTGGCGAACTGCACCTTTCAGTGCTGATCGAAAGTATGCGCCGGGAAGGCTTTGAGCTTGCTGTATCTCGACCGGAAGTTATCATTCATGAAGAAGAGGGTGTATTAAAAGAGCCGTTCGAATCTTTAGTCGTGGATTGTAATGACGAGCACCAGGGCTCGGTAATGGAAGAGTTAGGCCTGCGCCGCGCTGAGATGCAAGATATGTTGCCCGATGGCAAAGGCCGGGTTCGGTTGCAATTTCTTATTCCAACACGGGGCTTGATTGGCTTTCGTTCGATGTTTCTGAGTATGACATCGGGCTCGGGTTTAATGACACACGTGTTTGATCACTACGGTAATTACAAAGATATTGAGCTGGCCGGAAGAAGCCGAGGCGTTTTGGTGTCGATGGTTACTGGTAAAGCGCTAGGCTTCTCACTGTTTAATTTACAAGATCGCGGCCGCTTGTTTGTAGAGCCTAACGTGGAAGTTTACGAAGGTATGATTATCGGTTTACACAGCCGCGAGAATGACCTTGCGGTAAACCCTATTAAAGGTAAGCAGTTAACTAACGTTCGAGCATCTGGCACCGATGAGAATATCGTGCTGTCGCCTTCGGTAAAACATACGTTAGAGCAAGCAATGGAATTTATTGCTGATGACGAATTGGTGGAAGTAACGCCAGAAAATATTCGCCTGCGTAAGCGCTACTTGACTGAGAATGAGCGAAAGCGCCATAGTCGCGGCAGCGTCACGCGAGGCTAGATGGCCGGTATTAAGTGATATTGAGTGTAGCCAAGCTGACAGTGGGGTTAACGAATGCTAGTTCTGTATCCGCCAATAAAACCGTATAAGCGACACCAGCTTAAGGTGTCAGACATTCATGAGTTATACGTTGATGAGGCAGGCAGTCCTGATGGCATCCCAGTGCTGTTTGTTCATGGAGGCCCGGGAGGCGCATGTGATGCGAGTTCCCGGTGTTTTTTTGATCCGGCCATCTACAGAATCATCACATTTGACCAGCGAGGTTGCGGGCGTTCTACTCCTCATGGTGAATTGAGGGATAACAACACAGCGGCGCTAATCCAAGACATAGAGAAAATAAGAGAAACCCTTTCGGTAGATAGATGGGTTTTGTTTGGAGGTTCTTGGGGTTCAACACTAAGCTTATTTTATGCCATTGAGTATCCAAGCCGTGTCTTAGCCTTAGTGCTGCGGGGGATATTCCTGTGCCGCAAGGCTGATATAAATTGGCTTTACAAAGACGGAGCTAACCGTATTTTCCCAGACTATTGGGAAGCCTTTATTAAGCCAATTCCTGAGCTTGAACGGCAAGATCTAGTTCTGGCCTATTACTCCAGACTCACCGGTAGCGATGAACTAGCCCGAATGTCCGCGGCAAAAGCGTGGTCAGCATGGGAAGGAAGTTGTTCAAAATTGCGTCCTAGCCCTGAAACTCTCGCAAAATTTACTAAGCCTCATAACGCCCTCGCACTGTCTAGAATCGAAGCGCATTACTTTTTTAATGACGGTTTTGTTGAACAGAATCACATTTTAGCAAATGCACAGGTCCTTAGTGGTATTCCGGGCCAGATAATACACGGTCGCTATGATATGGTCTGCCCTCTAGAAAACGCGCAAACCCTGCATAAGCTGTGGGTTGACTCGCAGTTGCATATTGTCCGAGATGCCGGTCATTCGGCCTCTGAACCTGGCAATGTTGACGCTTTAATTCATGCCGTTCAAGATGTCGCTAAGCAACTACAAGCCGCTACCTAACGCTTCCACTGTTCTGCGCGTAAACAGGACATTCAAATGATTGCGCTAATTCAACGAGTCAATTGGGCTCAAGTACACATCGAAAAAAAGCCTCAGGCTGAAATTGGCCAGGGGTTGCTTGCCCTCATTGGTGTGGAAAAAGAAGATACCTCTGCGACAGCCGAAAAGTTACTAAAAAAGCTGTTGGCTTACAGAGTGTTCGCTGACTCTGAAGGCAAGATGAATTTGGATCTCAAAGACATCGGTGGCGATCTGCTGCTGGTGTCTCAATTTACGTTAGCCGCGACAACTGACAAAGGCCGACGCCCAGGGTTTTCATCCGCGAAAGAGCCTGCCGAGGCTGAGAAAATTTATAATCATCTAGTGTTGCTCGCGGGCAATGAGCATGAGTTTGTTCAGTCCGGGGTATTTGCCGCTGATATGCAGGTGGCATTGGAAAATGATGGCCCGGTAACGTTTATCTTAAAAGCCTAAAAATAGTAAACTTGAGCCACTAGCCGGCGATGTTGTTTTCTTCATCGTCGTCTTTCACTTGACGCTTTTTGACTAAGCGCCCGGCCAATATTCCCACTTCAAATAATGCCCACATCGGCAAGGCCAGCATCGATTGCGTAAAGGGGTCGGGAGGCGTTAACAGCATTGCAGCGACAAAACAGCCAACAACGACATAGGGTCGTTTCTCAGTGAGGGCATCGGGTTCCGCCATGCCAGACCAAATGCAAAGAAATACCGCTATTGGAATTTCGAAGGCGACTCCAAAGGCGAAAAAAATCGTCAGAGCAAAACTTAAAAAACTGCTTATATCCGGGGCTACCTGAACACCCTCTGGAGCCACCGAAATGAAAAAGCTAAAAACGATACTGAATAAAATGTAGCGGGCAAAGGCTATGCCACCATAGAACAGCGCGACGCTGGAAATGAAAAGCGGGATAGCTACCGCTTTCTCATTTTTATATAATCCAGGCGCAATAAACGACCACAGCTGATACAGAATATAGGGGGCAGCGATTAGAAAGGCCACGTAGAATGTTAATTTGAAGGGCGCAAAAAATGGCGACGTTGGATCAATCGCAATCATGCTGGTGCCTTCTGGAAGCGCAGAGATTAGCGGATCGGCGACATAAGAATAAATGTCGTTAGAAAATGCGAATAGTGCTAAAAACAATATAATTACGGCAAGTAAAGACTTTAAAATTCGATCTCTAAGCTCTACTAGGTGATCAATTAAAGTGAGCTCTTTTTCGTTTTCAACTGCGATCATTGGTTTCTGCTTGAGTGTCATCGTTGCTGCCGTTGCTAAGCTTAGGGTTTTTGCCGCTACCGTAAAGCGTTTCTTTTATGTCTTCTGTTGTTTGTTCGATCTGCGAGGGAGCCTCAGAAATCTCCCCAACTATTGTTTTCTGCGACTCTTGATTGGCATCTTGATCTTCGCTGTCAGTATCAAGGGGGGTCACCGCCCCTGGATCAAAAGTGTCGGAGTTGACCAGATTATTCACCGACCGCTCAGTCTCTTTGGCCAATTCGCTCATTCTTGATTTGGCGTCTTCGATATCTTCTAGTACTGATTCATTGTGAAGCTGTCGGCGAATTTCATCGGCATTGAGTTCGCGTTCTATTTCATTTTTTACTTTATAAAAACTCCGTCTGAAACGGCCAACCCACAGACTCACTGTTTTAATCGCGCCTGGCAATTTTTCTGGCCCAATGACTATAAGGGCCACAACACATACCAGTAGCAACTCAGTTGAATGGATATTAAACATAAGCTGATGCCAAGCGAATTACAGATGACTGAATCGAATCTGCAGACAATCATCTAATTAAATAGAAAATCGCTAGCAGATCGACGGGGATATAAAATTTATTTTTCGGACTTTTCAGTAGAGGTATCGACAGCTTCACCGTCAATATCTTCAGCACTTTCCGAAAGTTGGTTCTGATCTTTTTCTTTGTCGTCATCACCCATGGCACTTTTAAAACCTTTCAAAGCGCCGCCGAGGTCAGAGCCCATGTTTCGTAGTTTTTTGGTACCAAACAGCATAAAGACTATCAAGAGTATGATAACCAACTGCCAAACGCCTATTCCGCCTAAACCCATGATATTTCTCCTAGGTTGCGTCGAGTTAAATATCGATCGCAACTATCTGATTTTTCCTGATTTGCCCTAATTCGTTCGAGAGGCCTTTTCTTCGAGGCCAGATATGTTAAAGCGTTTTTCCAATTCCTCCAACACCTGATCTGGGTGGAGGTCTAAATGGCTCAGCATCACCATACAGTGGAACCACAAATCCGCTGTCTCACTGATTACCGCCTGCTTTGATTTGGCAGAGCCAGACGTGGCATCTTTCGCAGCAAGTAGAGTCTCGGTAGCTTCTTCACCGACTTTTTCCAGAATCTTATTAAGCCCTTTTTTATGCAAGGACGCGACATAAGAATCCTCGGCGTTCATAGCTTTGCGCGCTTCCAGTATACTGGCTAATTGTCTCAGAATGTCTGACATCTTTATCTCAATTTCTATTTCTGATAAATATCGTCTGCTTGTTTTAACACCGGTTCAACGTTTTGCCAATTGTCGGCTTCCAACTTTTGGAAAAAACAGCTTTCTCTACCTGTATGGCAGGCAATCCCACCAATTTGCTCTACTTTGTAGCAAATACAGTCGTTATCGCAATCCAAATAAATACCTATTAGTTTCTGTATGTGACCGGACTCTTCGCCTTTTCGCCAAAGCTTGTCACGAGAGCGAGACCAGTATACCGCGCGATTCTCTGCAACGGCGGTTTTTAATGCTTCTGCATTGACCCAGGCTTGCATCAAAATCCTGTTGCTATGCGCGTCTTGAGCGATCACGGGGATTAATCCGTCGGCATTCCACTTAATTTGTTTGAGGTAGTCTGTCATCATTTGAGTATGAGGGCTCAGGGTCTAAAACACAAAAGATAGAGGCCGCTGACACCGAGGCCCAAACTAACTAAGGGGATGCCGCTGAGAAGCTGGTTTGCGCTAGGGATGACACTAAACAGGCCGAGAGCGAGCAGCGTTGTGCCAAATATTTTGGCTCTTCGGCGCGAGCGAAGAGTCTGGGCTGCACGAGAGATTAGTTCGGCTTTCAGTGTCAAATTAATATTCTCGAGCTGCTTTTGTTGAGCCGCAGCGTCTATTAATAGCCTTGGGATCTCCGGCAATTTTTCAATCAGTTCCGGCAAGTTGTCACGGATCTTATTTAACAATGTGACAGGGCTAAGACGCTTGGCTTGCCATCTCTCTAGAAAAGGCAGTGCAGTTTCCCAAAGGTCTAGGTCTGGATAGAGCTGTCGCCCCAAGCCTTCAATGTTGAGCAGTGTTTTTTGTAATAAGACTAAAGAAGGTTGAACTTCCATATTGAACTTTCCGGCGGTGCGAAAAAGTTCAAGCAACAAATTTGCAAACGAAATTTCCTTTAAAGGCTTCTCAAAAATAGGTTCGCAAACGCTTCTAATGGCTGACTCGAATTCGTGGACCTTGGTGTCGCTGGGAACCCAGCCGGAGGCAACATGCAACTGCGCAACCCGGCGGTAGTCCCGTTTTAGCATCGCCAGTAGATTTTTCGCAAGATAATCCTGATCTGAGTCAGTGAGCGAGCCAATTATGGCGCAGTCTATGGCGATATATTGAGGGTTTTCAGGGCTATGTTTGGCAACAAAAATATTGCCCGGATGCATATCTGCGTGAAAGAAATTGTGCTCGAAAACTTGTGTGAAGAAAATGTTAACACCGGTCTCTGCAAGCTTTTGTAGATTGATTTTGTGAGCTTTTAACAAGGGAATATCGGTGACGGGGATGCCATCGATTTTTTCCATGACCATGGTGCCGCGTGAGACATAGTCCCAATAAATTTTAGGTACATACAATTCAGTCGAATCTTTAAAGTTTCTTTTTAGTTCAGAGGTATTGGCGGCCTCAGACTGAAGGTTTAATTCTTCGAGGATAACGAGCTCGTAGTCGTTAATAATTTCTATAGGGCGCAGTCTTTTACCTATTTCAGTACGGTTTTCAATTAGTCTTGCTAGCCACTTAAGTAGCTTTATGTCGGATTTTACTAATTTCTCTATGCCCGGGCGGACAACCTTAATGACGACGTCTTCCCCGCTGAGTAAAGTCGCTGAATATACTTGTGCCACAGATGCTGCGGCAAAAGGTTCAGAGTCGAGCTGACTGAACACCGCCGCTGAATCAAGATTCAATGTCTCGAGAATAATGGACTCTATGGGTGGAATCTTAAAAGGAGGAACATTGTCTTGAAGCGAGGCCAGTTCATCCGCTAAAAGCGGCTCTAAAAAGTCTCGGCGAGTGGAGAGCAGCTGGCCAAGCTTAATATAGATTGGGCCGAGCTCTTCAAGCGCCAATTTGAGCCGCATTTCCTTGGACTCAAATCTCAGTTTTGAAAACAGCCAAAGTGTGGAAAATGGCAGCAATAACAGCTTTAGGGCTGTGCCGCCTGGCTTTCCACGTAAAAAATCGTTGAGCCGATACTTGGCCACAATATTGAGAATGCTAACTAGGCGGAATACAAAAGACACAGGCGTTGAGATTACTTAAGGGTTTTGAAGGCTTGCAAAGATACCACCTGCTCGAACGCCTCACAAGGAAGGGAGACTCCCGATTGCATGGCCGCTGCTTATAAGTGACTGTTTAGTCGCTCGATTCGTGCTTTGGCTCGGTCAATGCGCAGCTTTAAATCATCCATCGTGCTATTGAATTGGTCGAGTTGTCCCCGGGCTGGCAAAAGCTTGGATTCTTCACGGAGGTAATCGCTAAGGCTAGCAGAAATGCTTGTTTTGGACTGAGCGCTCCACTGCCGAATACTGTCGCTACTGGTTTTAGCTAGGTGAGTTGAATGATCACCTAGCCATGGGGCAAAAAGGTCATCCCAGCGCAGATCTAGTTTTTTTAAACTTTGAAAAATAGCGTGCACAAACTGAGCATCACCACTGATCTCGATCTCAGGGTTAGATAAAGCCGCTGAATCTGAGGTGGCGAGCAAGAGGCTCAGTAGCGTTGTTGCCTTGGAGGAAACGCTGGCAGTGGGTGTCACTGCGAGATCATTGCTAGAAATTGCGCTCAGCCTAATGCCATTGTTGAAATGAACGCAAATAAAGGCAGCAGGCGTGGTGGTATGAATTTCAAGCAGCTGGTCATCGAACTTCTGCACAATAGACTTCAGATGCTGATCAGACTTCACCAGTTGATTGAGTGCAAATTCGATAGGCCATAGCGCCGCAGATCCCAGCAGTTGATTCACGAGGTTACCTTAAAGTGTCGCTTGGCTAATGTGATTTGAAGCCGATGTGAATTGCACATATACCGCTCATGACATTATGGTATTTACAATTGATTAAATCAGCGTCTTCCATCATTTGCTGAAGCGTGTCTTGGTCAGGGTGCATGCGAATTGACTCTACCAAGTAGCGGTAGCTGTCTGCGTCACCGGTAATTAGCTTGCCCGCTATTGGCCACAATTTCGAGAATACATCGTAGCTTTTGCCTATTATGGCATTGGTAGGTTTGGAAAATTCCAGTACCAGCAGCCGGCCGTTGGGTTTCAATACGCGCTCGATGCTTTTTAGCGCAGCATCTTTATCGGTTACATTACGCAATCCATAAGCTATACATACGCAGTCGAAGGTGTTGTCCGCAAAAGGCAGATATTCAGCATTAACTTGCGCTACTTCGATATTGCCACTCATGCCTTTGTCAATTATTCGGTCGCGACCGACGCTTAACATGGCCTCATTGATATCGGCTAGGACAACTTGCCCGCTTGGGCCTACGATTTCTGAAAATTGAAGACTAAAGTCACCGGTGCCGCCAGCCAAATCAAGTACTTTATGGCCAGCCCTCAGCGCACTGAGCTCGATAGTGTAGCGTTTTATTAGGCGGTGCGACCCTAGTGACATAATGTCGTTCATAACATCGTAGCGCGCCGCTACAGACCTAAACACGTCCCCTACACGCTGCTCTTTTTCTGCAACGGGGACCTCTTGATAGCCAAAATGTGTTGTGGCTTCTGAGTTTTCTGGCTTGCTCATAAGACTAATCTTTGTTTTGACGGCGGGCTATATAGGGTGAGTAACGCCGTCGTCTAAGGTTTAGGAGGAACTTTAAGTGTAATCACCTCGGTCTGATCAGGCAATGCCTGTCTGAGTTTGCCTGCGGCGTGCAGTTTGACAAGGTAATCGCTCCAGAGGGCTGAGTGATTGCGACAAAGCCCGTAGAGGTATGTCCAGCTGTATATGCCAGAATTATGACCATCGTCAAAACTTGGCTTGATCGCGTAACTGCCGGTAGCTTCAAGCTTGAGAATAGCGACGCCTTGCTTGCCGAACTGCAGCACCTCTTGTCCCGGGCCGTGGCCTTTAACTTCCGCTGAAGGTGAATGAACGCGCAGAAATTCTGCGCTTAATTCATAGCTCTCGCTAGCGCTGTAAATAAGCTCTAGAATTGCTGATTTCTTGTGCAGCTTAACGTCAGTCGGTGTCGGGCTAGTCATTGTGTTTCATCGTTTGCGCAGTTTCTGTGGTCTAGTGTGAATACGCTTTATATTAAAGGATGAAGCGGCTGAGATCTTCATCTTTCGCAAGGTCATCTAGCTGATTCTCGACATAAGCCTTATCAACAATAATTTTGCTGTTTTCACCGATGGCCATATCTGCTGCGGCAAAAGACACCTCTTCTAGAAGTCTTTCCATTATTGTGTGAAGTCGGCGCGCGCCAATATTTTCAGTGCGCTCGTTGACTTCAAATGCAGTCTGAGCAATTTTGGCAATACCGTCTTTAGTAAATTCTATCTCTAAGCCTTCTGTTGCAAGTAGAGCTTGGTATTGCTTGGTCAGTGACGCGTCGGGCTCCTCCAAAATGCGCTCGAAATCCTCGGCAGTGAGCGCCTCTAATTCCACTCTGATGGGAAGCCGTCCCTGCAATTCTGGAATCAAGTCGGAGGGTTTGGATAAGTGGAAAGCGCCAGATGCAATAAATAAGATGTGATCGGTTTTCACACTGCCATATTTAGTGGTCACCGTTGACCCTTCGATCAGCGGTAAAAGATCTCTTTGTACGCCTTCTCGGGACACGCCTGCGCCGCCCTGATCGTGACGATTTGTCACTTTGTCTATTTCATCTATAAAAACGATTCCGGTTTGCTCTGTTGCTTCAATGGCGCGGTTTTTAATCTCATCATCATTAACCAACCTCACGGCTTCTTCATCTTTCAAAATGCGCAGAGCTGCACTTACGGTTAACTTACGCGTCTTCTTGCGGTCGCTATTCATATTGGAAAACATGCTCTTAAGCTGGTTGGTCATGTCTTCCATGCCTGGAGGTGCCATGATTTCTACTCCCGCAGGGGAGTCGGAGACCTTGATTTCAATTTCTTTGTCGTCCAGCTCGCCTTGGCGCAGTTTCTTCCTAAATACCTGCCGAGAGGCAGATTCTCCAACTTTTTGCGGGTCACCTGAATCTGTTCTTGGCGGTGGCAGCAAAACATCAAGAATACGTTCCTCAGCAGCATCTTCAGCAGCTTGCTGCACTTTTTGCATTTCTTTTGTCCGCAGCATTTTTACCGAGACATCAACAAGGTCCCGAATAATTGATTCGACATCTCTGCCGACATAGCCTACTTCGGTAAATTTAGTGGCCTCAACTTTTATGAATGGGGCCTGTGCAAGTTTTGCTAAACGGCGTGCTATTTCGGTTTTTCCGACGCCAGTTGGTCCTATCATTAATATATTTTTTGGCGTTACTTCCGCGCGTAAATCCTCGTCAAGTTTCATGCGCCGCCAGCGATTTCGAAGCGCAATGGCTACCGCACGCTTAGCCGACTTTTGCCCAACAATATATTTGTCGAGCTCTGAAGAAATTTCTCTTGGGGTCATTTGGGACATTGAATCAACCTGTAAAATAGTAGTTGCATAGCTTGTATAAGACTTAGTGAGCTAAAGGCTAATACGAAGTAACTAGAAACTAAGTTCTTCGATTGTGTGATTGAGGTTTGTATAGACACAAATTTCCGCAGCGATGGTCAGGCTTTTTTCGACTATTTGACGGGCATCCATTTCGGTATTTTGAGTCAGTGCGCGTGCTGCTGATAGCGCGAAAGTTCCGCCTGAACCGATTGCCATAATTGAATCTTCAGGCTCGATCACATCGCCATTACCTGTGATGATTAGCGAAGACTCTTTGTCGGCAACAACCAGCAATGCTTCTAATCTTCTGAGTGAACGCTCAGTCCGCCAAAGTTTTGCAAGCTCTACTGCCGAGCGCACGAGCTTGCCATGGTGCTTCTCAAGTTGTTCCTCGAAGCGCTCGAAGAGAGTAAAAGCATCGGCGGTGCCACCAGCGAAGCCAGCAATAACTTGATCCTTGTAGAGTCGCCTGACTTTGCGTGCGTTGCCTTTCATCACGGTACTGCCTTGGGACACCTGGCCATCACCACCTACTACCACCGTGTTGCCGCGGCGCACGGAGAGTATCGTTGTACCTCTATATTGTTCCAAAGCATTCTCCTTATTAGATCGCTGTTTGCCGAGTTCTAGCCATTTTTGTGCAAATGCGAGAATGTGGCATCAGCTCAAGAATATTGGGGTGGTGATAGGAAAATCAAGAGTAAACCTGACATCTCAATGTCAGTTAGGATCTACCATTTCAATGTCGGTTAGGAGCGCAAGGAAGGTGTGCTTTGAGCAATGGGTTATTGCGGTCTGAGTCTGAAATGTTGAATGCCAGCACTGCCAAGGGCTTGTTCTGCCGCTTGCAGCAGCAGCAAATCAGTGTAAGGGCCTGATTGCACTAAATACTTTGACCTGCTCGTGGACTGTTGTTGCTTGATAAACACCTGTAAGCCGAGATTTTCTTGGCTTTGGCGAGCGCGTTCAGCCGATTCTCTCGATTCAAAGGCGCCTGTCTGTAAAACGATAGCCGTCTCAAGGCTGGTGTCTCCAGCTTGCAGACGGGTAAGTTCAACTGGCACGGCATCGACTTCAACTTCGTAGTCTTGGAGTTCCCGGTAGAATTCCAAGGTAATTTCTGGCTCTTCAGATTCTGCTTCGATAGCTTGATTGACCGTCTCAGGGGTGGTTGCTAATCCTGGGCGGCCGATGGTGGGCCCCTGATTTAGAGGCGGGACGTTTCCAGACAAATAAAACATAACGCAAGCGAATATGCCAACAGCAATTCCAACCACGATGCCGGTAAGCATCAATGACCAGGCGGGAGGTGCTTGCACAACCCGAGTTTCTAACAAAGGTTCAGGTCTAATTTTTGCGAAATCTTGAGTCATTGCGTTTGAGTCTTCATAACACTTTGTTTTAAATGATAATTGTGTCTTTAGGGTACTGCCACCCCAAGTATCGGTAGCATTGATGGAAGCTGAAGAAGTATTTCCGCTTAATTTAGCTTCGCCGCTGCCAATGCTTTAGATGAGATCTTGCGGATCAACATCTAGGCTCCACCTAGACTTCGAGTCTAGCCTAATCCGCTCTAAATTAGGCACTAGTTGAGATAGCAGGCTATGGAGCTGCGACCTAGATTTAGTTTTTAGAAAAAGCTGTAAACGATAACGTCCAGCACGCTTTTCCATAGGCGCCGGCAAGGGCCCTATCGTTTCCACTTGCAGGCTATTAGCTTGGATTAACTGGTTGGCACGGGTGGTTGCATCGGTTAAAAATTTCAGTGCATTACTGAAGTCGGGTGATTCCGCTCGGACTAAGGCTAGGTAAGAGTATGGCGGCATGTGGCTGGCTGTTCTCGTTTCTAGCAGATAATCCGCATACTCGTGATAGGGCTCACTGCTAAGTTTTACCAGGGCTTCATGACTGCTATGGCGCGATTGAACTATGACCTCTCCGCGGCGCTTTTCTCGTCCGGCTCTGCCCGCTACTTGCACTATGGTTTGCGCCATATGTTCAAGGCCTCGAAAATCTGCGCTGAATAAACCGGAGTCAGCATCAAGAATCACTACCAATGAGATGCCCGGAAAATGGTGTCCTTTAGCAATCATTTGAGTGCCAATCAATAGGCATGGGTCGCCTTGTTTAATAAGATTTAACTTCTCATCTAGACTGTTTTTACGTCGCGTTGAGTCGCGGTCGATTCTGATTACTGGGGTAGACGTAAACTGCTGCTCTAGAAAGCTTTCTACCTGCTGGGTGCCTATACCAGCGGTGGTTAGATCTCGTGACTGGCAATGAGGGCAGCTGGTTGGAATACGCTGCGCCGCGCCGCAGTGATGGCAGCGCAGACCTGCTGGTTTGGAGTGAACTGTAAACTGTGCATTACAATCCTCGCACTGAGCGGACCAGCCACAGCTGGCGCAGTTCACTATAGGTGCAAAACCGCGGCGGTTGATAAAAACCAATACTTGGCCGCCGCTACTTAACTGCTGATCAATAGCGGCCAGGGTATATTCAGTAAAGCCATGTTTAAGTGACTGCTCGCTGGAATCTACTAGCTGCAACTTCGCAGGCACTGCCTCTCCTGCTCGTTTGGTTAGCGCTATATGCTGGAATTTATTGCTCTTGCAATTTGCCAAACTTTCTAAACTAGGGGTTGCTGAGCCTAATATTACCGAGATTTTTTCTTCCCTGCCTCGCATCACACTTAAATCTCTCGCCGAGTAGCGAAACCCTTCCTGTTGTTTAAATGAGCTGTCATGTTCTTCATCAAGAATAATGATGCCAGGATGTAGCATGGGGGTGAAAATGGCGGACCGTGTGCCTAAGATAATTCCTGCAGCACCTGACTTTGCTTGTTGCCAAGCGGAAAACCTTTCTGAATCATTTAGTCCAGAATGCAGTGCCACAGTTGGGCAGGCAAAGCGCTTTCTGAATCTTTCAATAGTTTGTGGGGTCAGGCCTATTTCCGGTATGAGCACCAAGCACTGCTTGCCGGCGCGCAGTTGGTCTTCCATAACCCGCATATAAACTTCAGTTTTTCCTGATCCGGTAACCCCGTCTAATACAAAACACTGGTAGGTGTTGGCGGTGGCCCTTATGCGATCGACTGCGGCTTGCTGCTCTAGGTTAAGGCTGAGCTCGTACTCGGACTCTTCCAGCGCTGAAAAAGGTTGTAACAGCTTTTGCGGCAGCTCGACAGATTCAACTAGGCTTTTGTCCTTTAGTCCTTTCAATGCCGCGCTATTAAATCCCGACTGTATCATTTCAGAGGTCGTAACTGGCCCGCTGGTTTGGATGTGGTCGTATAGTGCTCGCTGCCGGTGAGCCTTGCCAAAGATATCGTCTGCGCATGACTCGTGCTCTTCAACAAGCCGCCAGCCTACGTTTCGCTTATCTGGCTTTTGCACCGTTCGCAGTTTCGAAGGTAGGGCGGTGGCATAAACATCGCCCAAAGGATGATGATAGTAGTCAGCCGCCCAGTGCAGAACTTTCATTAGAGTTTGTGGCAGCAGTGGCGCTGCATCAATAACTGACAGGATCGCTTTTAACTTAGACTTGGGCAGATCTGACTGGGTAGCACGGCTCACCACAATACCAATAACTTGGCGTCTCCCAAAGGATACGAGGACTCGAACACCATTGACCAGTGGTGTTGGATTTGTAACAGGCGGCAAATAATCAAAGCATCGCCTGAGAGGTGATTGGATCGCTATGTTGTAGACAGCCCCCTGATAGCTTGCAGAATTAGAGGAGTTAGAAGAGTTCGTGTTTGGCATTTAAAGGCTTGTGAAAGTTCGCTTCGAGGTGAGGTTTGCAAGGGAGCCCAGCATAGCAGAATTGCCGGCCTTGGCTAAAAACGGTTTAACAATAATAGTATTCAAATAAGTCGCGCATTTGAAGCTGCGATTTTTACACGCTTCTATTATAATCCCTGCTTCGGCTTTTGCTCTAACCTAATTTTAAAATGGCACCGCTACTTAATTGAACTAGGTGTCCCCAGAAAATGAACAGGCGATTCGATCCATGGTGAACAACATCCTACCCCCTGAGTTATTGCAGGCAAGAGCAAGAATTGATGAGATAGACAATGAATTGATCAAGTTGCTAGCCGATAGATTTTCCCAAACTCTGCAGGTAGGCAGAATTAAAGCCATCCAAGAACTGCAATCATTTGATCCTGATCGAGAAACGCAGAAGATCCAAAAGCTTAGAAAGATGAGTGAGGAAATGGGTATAAACCCTGATCTGGTGGCAAACCTGTTTACTCAAATCATGCAAGAAGTGGTGAGAAACCACCAGCGCTTAAAGATTGAATTGGACGCTTAGGTCTGTTCACTGTGCCGGTTGCTAGGTGCCAGTTGCTGCGGTGCTTGCGTCTTGAAATTTCTCTGTTAGAATGCTTGCCCTTTCTGCAGCCACTGATTCTGGTTGTAGACCAAAGCAGATGTGGTTTAGCGCATATATTTGCGTTCGGCGACATCAACTAACCAGGAATCATTATGAAAGCTGATATTCACCCAAAGTACGGCCCTATGAAGGCCACGTGCAGCTGCGGTAACGTCATTGAAACTCAATCAACTTTGGGTAAAGATATCCTTATCGAAGTTTGCTCAAGCTGCCACCCGTTTTATACAGGCAAGCAGAAGATCCTTGATACAGGCGGTCGAGTTGATCGCTTTAACAAGCGTTTTGGAAATCGCAAGCTGTAACCAGCATGCCATTTAGGTGGATTTAGAGTCCACTGCTTGCTAGTCAAAACACCGCTGAAGTCAATTTCAGCGGTGTTTTTTTTGGGGTCGAGAAAAGCCCTTTGATTGGCAGCTGGGAAGAGATTGGCTACTAGAAACGTAGCTAAGCGCTGGATTCTGTGGAGAGCTAGGAGTTGGAATCAAAAACTTCGGGGGCTAGAATTAAAAAATGGTTTCGGTTAATACTTCCTCAGCATCATCCTGCGCATCTGCTCCCGGTAGGTTGGGCGCGCCAGTATTCGGCGCATTTTCTAGTCGAAAAACCTCGAAGACGGCGTTTAAGTCACCGGGGGTGGCAGGCTCCCCTGTTTCAATATTGATTAGTTGGTCGACCAATCCGTCCGGTCGGTTCATTATCCTTTCTGGCATGCCCTTGAGCGCCTGCTGCATAAAATCGATCCAGATTGGCACTGCAACAGTCGCCCCTTGTTCTCGCTCGCCTAGTGGTTCTGGCTGATCAAAGCCGACGAATACAGTGGTTGCGATATCCCTGTTAAACCCAGAAAACCACAGCTCTCGAGGGCCGTTGGTGGTTCCTGTTTTGCCCATCAGGTCACTGCGTTTAAGCTCTCTCTGTACTCGATTGCCACTGCCTTCTTCAATTACTGAGCGCAGCATGGTATTCAAGATATAAGCCACCTCGGCGTCGACTATTCGCGGTGCAGCTTGAATATTAGTGCCATTTTCCTGATCCAACTGCGGGCAGTTCTCGCACACAGTTGCCGGGGATGCCTGATAGATAACCCCGTCGGCAAGATTGCTGACCTCGGCGATGAACCAAGGATCGACTTTAAAACCACCGTTGGCCAGCGCAGAATAGGCGGAGACAACTTCAATAGGTTGCACGTCGTGGCTGCCCAGTGCGACGGTTAAATCGTTGGCTGGGAAAGTGTCTGTTTGGAAACCAAATTTCTTCGCGAATTTTAGGACAGTATCCGACCCTAGTTGATCGAAAAGTCTCACTGCTGGCACGTTACGGGATTCTTTTAAGGCGAAGCGCAGTGTAACGGGGCCGAGGAAATTATTTTCAAAGTTGTTGGGGCGATAGTTGCCTCGCGTTATCGGAGCGTCGTTGATTGTAGATGCCGCCGTATAACCAGCTTCCAGTGCGGCGCCATAGACAAACGGTTTAAAATTCGACCCCAGTGGTCTGGGGGTTAACACCCGGTTTACTTGGCTTCGGTTAAAGTCGTAACCGCCTACTAAGGCTAATACTCGCCCATTATCGGTAGACATCGACACTAGTGCGCCTTGAATGTCAGGGACCTGGCCAAGTGTCCAAGATGAGTCTCCGGCTTTAAGGCGGATCAGGTCGCCAATTTTAACAACATCAGCAGCGACGCTGGGAGGCGGCCATGCCTCGTTGCGGCTTCTAAATGCATAGGCCCAGCTCATGCCGTCCCAAGGGACGGTGACTGTCTCGCCAGACTTAAGCAGGGCGTCAAAGCTGAGCTCATCCACTTTTGTCACAATAGCGGGAGGCTGGTCGCCATAGCTGAGAATAGGCTCAAGTTTATCCTGCCAAATCTTAATAGGTTCCAAAATATCCGGCGGGTAATTAGCTTCTGCGCCCCTGTAGCCGTGACGACGATCATAGTATTGCTCTAAGCCTTCAGCGACGGCCTGATTGGC
>JBLHTH010000017.1:0-35235 GCA_047627195.1 Pseudohongiellaceae bacterium
CCTGCCGCGCACCTCTATCTTGATAGGTTCGCGATATCAGCTTCAGCGGCTATGTAGCCGAATGAAGCCCAGCTACTTCCTTGGAGAATACTTCGTAGCATTTGATCAGATTTTTCTTTATCGCCGTTGTAGTAGTAATAATTTGCGATTCCGTAAGCCACAGCGGCATTGGAAGGATCATCGCCATTGGCTGCCATCATTTCATCTATGGAGATTTCTTTTCGATACAATAAGCACAGTTCGTGGTAGCTCATGTTTTCGATGATCGTCATGTTGCGACTGATATCACTCAAAGCAGCAGCAGCGGCTTCGGGGCGGCGCATACGCCGATGAGTCATGTAGATCCAATGGCCAGTGGATACTAAATTATCGTCATTGCCGCCTATCGCATAGCCACTTTGAAATGCTTCCAATGCTTTCGGCCAGTCCTGCTTCAAATAGTAGGCTAGCCCTAGGTGATACCAGATATTGCCATGTGTTGTAGTGAGAGGAATATTCAGGGGGTTGGGTAAGCCGTCTGCTTCGATTTCATTTTCTTGACCTTGAATTAATGTTGCTGCAGTTTCAAAGTCCTCTATAGCTCGGTCAAACTCTCGGATTGATATGTATCGATGTCCGCGGTGGCGATACATGCGAGCATCCAGAGGATGCAACGCTATGCCATCTGAGTACACCGCGATTGCGGCCAGATAGTCACCGGTGTAAGCAAGCCGCCTTCCATACCAAATAATGGCATCGGCGTCTCTCGGTTCACTCTCATAAGAGTTTTTAGCTAAACTAAGGTTGTTTAACGAGCCTTCACCGGCCGGCGCTGAAATAAGAACTTGGCCGCTAAGAGAATAACCTTGAACGTCTTTTTCTGCCGCTGGCGAATCTGAACTTGTGCAGTGTGAAAACTGAAAGGTCAAAAAAGATAAGATGATCATTCTGATCATGAGGGGCTTCCTTCATCAGTAGCTATAATTGAGTAACTATCATCAAGTAACTATCATCAAGTAACTATTATTAAACACTGTCATTGCGTGACTGCAATTTTAGAAATCTTATTATTGATTGCGACTAGTCGTGACTGCTGCTGAATAAAAAAATCAGGCCCGATGGGCACCTTTATTTTGATCTAGCTTTGATTTACCAAGCATATCTGGTAAAACTTCAACAAAGGCGTAGCGAACTAAAAATTTAAGCTATGCTCCCCGATTGCCATTTTCACAGAATTTGGTTGCCCGCCTGCCTTGTATCAGCCGCTTGTACCTGCGAATGCTCTAAGGTGAACTGTTGAGCTTCTTCAGGCGCTTTCCAATTACATAAGATCGCGATGAATCGACTAGAGCAAAACGTTTAATCGCATTGCGGCCCAGCAGCATGCGAAATCTCATATCATCTCTTGAGCTAAGAGTTATTTCGATAGGCCATTGATGTTCACCGATACTAAGGGGCGTTTGAATAACCCATCGGTCTTCCTTGTGACCTCCAGAATCGGTCACTGTTCTTTTGTCGAGAACATCTGCAGTACATGTGACTACGAGTTCTGTATTAAGCTGTTTCGGGTGAATTTGAAATTCCACGCGCTGTTGCCCGTTCTCGATAAAAGGCCGTATTGAAAAAGCATGCAAACAAGAAGTCCGAGCTCCGGTATCGACTTTGGCTTTAACGGGGGGCAGATTTAAATCCGGAAGGCGAATCCATTCACGCCAACCTACTATTAGTAAATTATTATCTGTCATACGTTTCTCTATTAGGCCATCGACTGTGGCACCTAGCTGGCACAAAGCACAAGCCATATCAGCCGTATTATGCCATAATATTTTCTTACCGCACTATACAAGGAACACAATATGAAGCTCGCTATTCTTTCCAGAGGGCCTCGTTCATACAGCACACGACGCCTAAAAGAAGCGGCCTTGCAGCGCGGTCACGACGTAAAAGTCCTCGACACGCTAAAATTTGCCATCGACCTTCAAAAAGGTGCCCCTGATCTTTACTTTCGCCAAAAAACGCTGAGTAATTACGACGCTGTTTTGCCAAGAATTGGCGCATCAATCACCTATTACGGTACCGCCGTGGTGCGTCAGTTTCAGGAAATGGATGTGTTCTGCGCGAACACCGCTCACGGCATAATGAATTCTCGCGACAAGCTGCGCAGCTTACAAATACTAAGTAGGCATCACGTCGGCATCCCGCGCACCACCTTTGTTAGCGATAAAAAAGATGTTCTACCCGCTATCCAGCGAGTCGGCGGCGCACCAGTGGTGATAAAGCTTATTGAGGGCACACAGGGAATCGGAGTGCTTCTAGCAGAGACAAGCAAAGCGGCCGAGGGCATTATTGAATTGTTGCAGAGCCAAAAACAAAATGTCTTGATTCAAAAATTTGTTGCCGAAAGCAAGGGCAAAGACATCCGCGCATTCGTTGTTGGCGACCGAGTAGTAGCCGCAATGAGGCGAGTCGCCCAAGGGCAAGAATTCAGGAGCAATGTACATCGGGGTGGAATAGCAGAACCTGTGGAATTGGACGAACAATATACCGAGACTGCGGTGCGAGCTGCGCAGATTTTAGGTCTTCAAGTTGCCGGCGTTGATATGTTGGAAGGCGCGAACGGACCACAAATTATGGAGGTCAATTCTTCGCCTGGCTTGGAAGGAATCGAAACCTGTACAGGTCTTGACGTTGCTGGCGCGGTTATCGATTACATTTCCGCCCGAGTAGATTTTCCTGAAATAGATATAAGGCAAAGACTGACCGTCAGCAAGGGCTATGGTGTCAGTGAAATATACGCCCCAGAAGGCTCACCTTTCGTTGGAAAAACAATTAAGGAAACAACCCTAGCCGAGCAAGATATCAATGTCCTTACGCTATATCGGGGCAATAAAGTCATACCAAATCCAAGAAGCGATCGCCTTCTCGAAGCGGACGATAAACTATTGTGCTTTGGTAAGCTGGAGTCCATGCGAAAAATGATTCCGAGTAAATCTAGAAGGCGTAGACGCCCGACGGTGATAGATTTAGTCTCAGAAGTAGCAGATTCGCAACACGCCGAGCACCTAGAAGAATCGGATAGTAAAAATGAATAAAGTCTCGCTGAACTAAATTAAAAGCTCAGCTTCGCGAACGCGTGTTAATCAAATTAACTACCGCGAAACTTTACACGAACACTCCTTAAAAATAATTTGCTTAATTTATCTTCTGGCCGTAAAGCGAGCCAAGGAAGCTGGCTTGCTTTACGGATCACGGCGATAAATTAAATAGCGTAGAGGCGGTTATTCTAAGAAGCGCTTAAAAAATTCAGAGCTTGGTTTGCCAACAAGCCTTTACTCTACCCTAGGTTTAGCACCTAGTGAGATGAGCTTACATTTATTCATCTGTTTTTCCTTTTGTCCATTTATTGCCATTCTGTTTGCCTGGTTCAAAAAAACGCCAAATCACATCTTCCGTCAGAATTTACGCTTTCTGAAAACAGTCGCTCTATTGAGTATTTTCACTGACTCCCGCTTAGCTCTGTAATGCCTATAATTCAAAGGCCTTCAAATCAGCGAGGGCTCAAAATGTGGCAAATTTGACTAAATCAATCATCTAGGACATCCCACTTTAGAGTCCTGCGCGTCGATCAAAATGGAATGTTATACTCATCACTGCGGTTAATTTCGCAATTAATAAAGCCATCATCTCGAAAGCCGCTATTCCCGCTGTCCTATACATTAGCAACTTAATTTAAAGGTGGGATAATTAATAAGTAGCTGATGAAATGCACGTTAAAATATAGAGCAGTTAATATTCGGTAACAATTAGTCCAATGCGCCTAGCTCCTGCACAAGAATCTCTCCATGGCCGAAAACGATGTTTTTGCCTTGCCTCTCTGTGCCTCTGCCTGTGCCTTAACACGGCTAGTTTAATAGCCGCTGAAAGCACTAATTTAACAATCACCGGTGCCACAGACATACTCGAGAGGAATTTACGAGCCCACATTGATATCCCTACCGCTAACTGCCAAACATCACAGGCTAGACTTAATCGGTTCATTCCTGGAATAAAACAGGATGTCGCTCGAGCTGCTAGGGCACTAGGATACTACCTGATAGAAAGCACCGTGGATTTTTCAGAAATCGAATCTTGCTGGGCTCTCAATATTGATATCAACCCAGGTGAGCCAGTTTTGTTGTCTTCCATAGATATCGTTATTCGCAGTGACGATCGCCTGTTTCGCGATGTCCTAAATAGCCTGCCGCTAGTCACCGGAGATCAGCTCAATCAAAAAAAATACGAGCAGATTAAAACCGATCTCAGCTCAAGAGCGGTTGAGGTTGGCTTTTTTGCAGCGCGCTTCGAAAAATCGCAGCTGCTACTGGACTTGGAGGAGAAAACTGCCCAAGTCGCCATTGACTTCAGTCCTGGGCAGCGCTATCGATTTGGCGCCGTGCAACTGGAACCTATAAATTTTTTATCAGAGGACTTCATTCGGCGATTCGTGGAATTTGAGGAAAACGCTTATTACTCCTCCGATGCGCTCATCAATCTGCGTAACTCCCTCAGCGAGAGTCAGTATTTTGCTAATGTCACTGTGACACCGGCCCTAAACACCAATCAGGGTAGCAGCATACCCATTAAGGTCGCTTTAGAGCCTCGTCCGCAAAGGGTGTACTCCGCTGGCGCTGGTTTGACCACGGATATTGGCCCCAGAGTTAGTTTGAACTATGAGAACCGGTACCTGAATCCAAACGGACACAAATTGGAACTAGGCACTCGCGCCTCGCCCATAGAGCAATCTGCGGATTTGAACTACACGATTCCTCTCGCAAAACCTGCAACGCAGAGCATTCGTTTTGCTGGCGGTGTTCTCAGAGAAGACAACGACACCTTTAAAAACTTAACGTACAAAATAGGCTCGGTGTATAGCTTTATCAATCGATCAGAATGGCGACAAAACTACTCGATAAATTTTCAACACGATGAATTCCAAATTGCTGACCTAGACGAAGTTGCCGACCTGCTTATCGGTGGCGCTAGCCTTGCCAAAACCCAAGCCAATGATGCCCTGTATCCAACCAAGGGCTGGCGCCTTTTTGGCCAAATAAGAGGAGCCTCCTCGTCCTTATTCTCCACAGAGACATTTCTACAATTCAATCTTAACGGCAAGTTGATTGCAACCTTAGGTCCTGGCCGTTTGCTTAGCAAGTTCGAAATTGGCACTACTCTGGTTGATGATGTCTTGGAATTACCCGTCTCTATTCAATACTTTGCCGGTGGCGACCAAAGCGTGCGTGGTTACAGGTATCAGTCACTAGGGCCCAAGAATGAGACTGGCGATGTCCTTGGCGGCAAGCACCTTATCGTAGCGGGGGTCGAATACGACTTTTCTATCTTTCCCGATTGGAAGCTGGCGGTATTCGCTGACGCCGGCAATGCCTTCTCTGATTTTGGCGAACTGGAATTGAAGAAAAGTATCGGTCTTGGTGTGCGTTGGCTATCCCCTATAGGGCCTATTCGGGTGGATCTGGCCTCGGCTCTAGATGAAGACAATAAATTTCGCATGCACATCACCATGGGTCCAGACCTATGAGTGACAGTTTCATGAGGAAACATTGGCGAAAACTTTCTTTCGCGGTTGCCGTACTATTGTCGCTAGTGCTTGTTATTCTGGGAGGAATTAGTCTTGCGCTAAATACGCAGCTGGGCACTCAGTGGGTCATATCCAAACTGAGTGACAGCTTAAACAGTGGTCCTGCGCAAACCGTATCCCTTGAGAGAGTCTCAGGGACTCTATTTCGAGGATTATCGTTCGGCAGGATAAACGTACTGAATGCCTCTGGAAACTTCCTCATCGAAGACCTCAGCACTTCTTGGAACCCTTTTTCTTTGCTGGGAGGGCAGTTCCTATTATCCGATTTAGATATCTCAACTATAACAATAAATTTACTTGCCCAGGAAAGCCCTGAACCTAGCACGGAATTTAGCACTGTTAAAAACCCTTTCCAATTGGGCGCTGCAATTGAAAGCCTGCGGATCAATCAGATCGAGATAAACAGTGGCGGCGCCAAACAAACGATACAGAATATCAAGCTAACTGCCGAGCTTAGCAATCAGCAACTTAACTTAAGCAAGGTAGCGCTTAATACCGAAGAAGTTACTTTATCTGGGAGTATCATTCTGGAATTTACTGACTATCAGCCGCTGCAAGCTACGCTCTTTTGGAACTACGACACACAGATCAACAACCAAGCTGAAGAGCTTGTAGGGCAGCTAGAATTACGAGGCGACCTTCGTTCTATGCGAGTTGAACATCAACTACTTTCTCCTTTCATGGTTCAGTCAAACGGCGTGTTCATTTCAGGATTATTCGATGAAGCTCTAGCATTCGAATTAACTCATACCATAGACAGTTTAGTGTTGCCCGTGCAACCTCAATCGCAGTTCGAGCTAAGGGATGTTAAATTAGTCTCTAACGGTAATTTTTCAAAACTATCCCTCGATCTGCAATCAACTTTGTTGAGTGAACTTTTCCCCGCCATAACTATTGCCTCACAGGCTCGCTATGAAAACTCATTAATAGACGTTGATGCATTCTCTCTTTCTGTAGCAGATGACTCAATTTCAGGAACAGCAATTCTAAACTGGGCCGGCGCACCCCAGCTTACTGGCAACTATGTCATCGACATAGAAAACATAAATTCGATCATCGAGCTACCAGAACAACTTGATCTATCGCGCCTGTTTAGCTTTGGCACGTTCCAGTCGAGTGTCTTACAAAAGGCAGTTGCTGGTGAATTGGTGATTCAGCAGCTAACAGGGCAACTGGGCGTTCATCCACTAGAAGGGCAAGGCTCTATAAAGCTTAACGATGGCGCCCTAGAGATAAATCAACTCCAGCTGGTCACCCAAAGCAACGAACTAGTTTTGAACGGCATATACGCAGATAAGCTAGACTTCAGCTGGGAGGTAACTGCAAACGCCTTACAGGAAATACTTGTTGATCTGTCTGGAGAGTTATCCGGCAAAGGCAGCTTAACAGGCGATATTTCTTCGCCTGATATTCAAGGAAGCCTGTCTGGGCGCAACCTTGCTTACCTCGACACATCCATAGATAAAGTTGATCTCAATTTTGCACGGATTGGCGGCCAGATTAAAAGCCAGTTAGATGTTATCTCCTTAATTTATGCTGATGATTCACGAACTGAGAACCTCTCCGCGTTGAGCTTGAGCGTTGCAGGGAGCGAATCTGCCCATCAAGTCAATCTTACCGCTAACTCAGATTATGGAGACATAAAAATAGAGCTCGCAGGAAGCCTGCCCAGCCCAAGTATTCCATCTTGGCAGGGAACATTATTGAAAGCATCTGCAGAGACAGTGCTAGGCAGCTGGGCAACTAACGCCACATCCTCACTCGAGGTTTCCGATTCTATAATAAACATTGGGAGAAGTTGCTGGAATCAGCAAGAAACAATACTGTGCTTTTCCTTGCAGCGCGCAGAAAATGAAACCTTACGAGTCGCTAGCAGCATCGATAACTATCCATTAACAATATTTAATGAAGACGTTAATGCTAAGTTTACCTCGAACTTCAAACCCACAAAGCCACAGTTGGTCTTATTGCCAAAGCTTCCTGCTGGCGTCACCGTCGACGGAGCCGTTAACGGCAATTTATCGATAACGCTAGAGCCAGATAACGACCCAATTTTAAACTTTACATTGAACAGCGATAACGCGCGCCTTCTAATCGCTACTCAAGAAATTACTGCACAGTTAAGCAGCGGGAGCAATGAGACAGATAACACACAAGAAGCCCCTGTAACGCCCCAAGAATATTCCTTGGAAATTTTGAGCTTGGCAGGAAATTCTGCTAAAGGTTTATGGCAGTTGACCGCAGACGCTGCTTTTCTAAGTGAGAACGTAGACGACAGTGGAATAGATGTTAGAGGTAATGTAAACGGAGAACTTAGCGTCGATGCTAATCAAGCTCTGACGGGGAATATAATCGCCGGACTAGAAGATCTCAGGTGGCTGGCAGCCTTTGTCCCCGAATTCTCCAACATTGAAGGGGCTCTAAATGGCCAGGTAGATCTAGGCGGAAGCATCAGCGCCCCTGCTGTCACAGGAACGCTGGCATTAAAAAATGCAGCGGTATCGTTCGACAGACTGGGCATCTCGCTTAGCGATATTTCGGCAGAGATAGAAAGCCTAGATTCAGTATCCATACAGTTCGCTGGCTCGGCAAGATCTAACTCAGGCACCATTGAGTACCAAGGACAGTTACTCGACGCTTTAACCGAAGCGCGGTTACTGTCTGCCGAAGTCACTGGCAATAATTTCCAACTGATCAACATTCCAGATTTACAGCTTGAAGTCTCTCCCACTTTAACTTTGTTTGCAGATTCGAAAAAGGTTGAGTTAAAAGGCAATCTAGAAGTGCCAGTATTTAACTTAAGCCTAGAGGAATTGCCAGAGTCTGCAATTGACGTATCTAAAGATGTGGTGATTGTGAATTACCCCGCATCTAGGCCTGACTTGGCAAGATCGTTGGCGGCATCTGATACTAGAGTTTTTGATATTCCACTGTCAGGAAATGTCGATATTTCATTAGGTGAGGAAGTAAGCTTTACCGGTTTTGGCATCAAGACAAAACTTGCTGGCAACTTAAATATTCAGCAGTCAGCCACGGGCTCTAATCTTACTTATGGAGAATTAAATCTTGTGGACGGCGAGTACCGAATTTACGGCAGATCACTCGTTATCCAACAGGGTAAGTTCCTCTTTTTCGGGGCCTATGACAATCCAGGAATTGATGTAAAAGCCACCAGAGAGGTTAACGGGCAAACAGTTGGAGTGCTAATGAATGGCACATTGAAGAATATAAATAGCCAATTATTTTCAACCCCAGCCCTTGCCGATAACGATATAATTTCAGTACTCGTTACTGGTCGCCCGTTCTCTCAGATAGGACAACAAGAAGGAGATGGTGATGCCATACTTAATGCGATTACTAGCCTAGGTATAAGTCGCAGCGCAGGTTTAACCAATCAGGTCAGGGGCAAACTAGGCCTTGATGTTCTCGCTGTTAGTAACTCAGGCAACATCAATAACAGTATACTCACGATAGGAAAGTACATCACACCAGAGATTTTCGTACGTTATGGCGTAGGTCTATTCGACAGTCAGTCTAAAGTGGCTGTTGATTACTCGATCACCGATCGTATAAAACTTCAAGCCGAGTCAGGTGAATTTCAAAGTCTTGATGTTATTTACTCGGTAGAGCAATAACCAATCAAAACCATTTTAAATATTTAAACAAAGCCATTTGGGCAGCCGAAACCCCTATTAGCGCGAGACAAAAGATAAAAAATGCGTTCCCCGCATCTACTCCCGGAACGCCGCCTACGTTAACGGCCAGAAGCCCAGTTAAAAACCCCAAGGCTAAAAATAATGGCGCCACCACAGACAGCATGTAAAGGTTCTTATTCATCTTATCGGCCAGAGCGTTAGTTAGTTCGTCTTTAGTAATCTGTGCCCGCTCACGAATAGAGTCAATGTCTTCTAAATAGCGAATCACCCGATCCAGTGACTCCTGAAGATGTCGCCGATGAGTAAGGTCCAGCCAAGGTTGATCAGATGTGCGCAAGGCTGTGATCACATCTCGCTGGGGCGCTATATAACACCGCAAAAGAATAGCTTTCTTTTTTGTCGCTGCGATTTGCTGCCGCAAAGAAGTGTTTGGCTCCTCCATGACTTTTTCTTCCGTCTCATCTAAACTTTCATTAAGGTCGGTAAAAACCGACTCCATCCGCTCAAACAGACTGCCTATAAGCATGGTAATAAACTCACCGGAGTTCTTTGGTCCTTTACCTGCTTCCAGCTGTTCCTTCATTTCAGAAACGACTTTCAAAATTCGCCGGCAGACACTTATGATACGATACACATCCACCCAAATTCGGATGGATACCATATCCTCAAGCCTGAAATCGGCATTCAGCTTAACGCTCGCAGTATCAACAACGTACCCTGATCAAACTAAAGTATTCTGGGTCGCGATTCACCCGCCACTAGTACTCCAACGATGATGCTATCCAGAAATTTCAACTCTTCTTTCAACAAGACCTTGCTAGCGTCTTCGTTAGCGTCTTCGTTAGCATCAAGGTGAACCCTCGCCAATTGCTCAGACTCAACAACTTCTACAATATTGTCACCCAATAAAACAGACCCAGACCCCTTTCCCCCTTTCCGTCTATACTGAAGGCGTGAATGATGCCATTGTTTGTGCTCATCGCTATTAACCTGCTACTTTTATCTAACTGTAAATCAGCTCCTCGCTCAGGACCGAGCTTTTGATTCAGGTCAACTCTGATCATGGAGTCAAAGATACAGAAGAACTTAAAATAGTCCCGAGTCACTAGCGATGGTCTCGTGATCGACATCAGGAGTAATACCTGATTACCCGTTATTGCTCAGTTTCGGCGGATTTTTTATGAGACGGACATGAGAACAGATGCCGATAAAGCGGGGGCCTTTTTATAAGGGCGCCAATATAATTTATAACCAACCCAGCGCAGGAATTGAATAACTCCGTCTTTACACTGTCGTTTAGTCGGAAGCTAAACCAACCTCCGATATTGATCGAACATAACGGTGCATTCCTATAGTGCTCTAAATTTCAGTAAGTATTCTGCAATACTGTGATTGCCGGCTATCCATGGATCTAGCTCGGCTTCTTCGGCCATAAGTACAAATCCAATTGACTCATTTAACTCATGGTCGCCGCGCAGTTTAGTCAGAAATCAATAGCCATTGACACGCGGCATGCTAATAGCCCTTACTTTTTTGGTTATCATTCATCGCTGAAAGCCCTAGCTCTTTTCAAGCTGCAAACAATCCGCCAGACTCAGTGGTTTTGAAAAATAATAGCCTTGTACTAGATCAACTGAGTGCGCCTTTAAAAAGACAAGCTGCTCTGCTGTTTCCACGCCTTCTGCCACAACAGCAAAACCTAGCCTCTTAGAGAGATCTATTATTACTTTAACAACACTCTCCTTTGACATGCTCACTCCGATACCTTTTACAAAATCCATATCAATTTTTAGAATGTCTATTGGAAGCTCAGTGAGATAGCTTAATGAGGAATAGCCTTTACCAAAGTCATCAACCGCAATTTTTACACCGGTAGCGTTTATAGCACCTAAGATTTCAATCGATTTTAGAGGGTTGGCCATAAAAGCTGTCTCTGTCACCTCTAGTTCCAGCTCAGAGTAATCGAGCCCGTTCTTTCTTACCGCATTATCAACCATGCTGATCAGGCTGGGACTCGAACAAATGCTGGCTGAGACGTTGACCGAAATTTTTGCGCCCGCAAATCTTTTCTTTAACAAAGCATGATCTTCGCACGACCTATTAAGAATATGCTCTGTGAGCTGAAAAATTATGGATAATTTTTCGGCGCAAGGTACAAATATACTCGGAGGTATAAACCCTCTGCTTTGATGAGACCATCTAGCTAGTACTTCGAAACCATCTATCCTGCCAGTATTTACGCAGTATTTTGGCTGGTAATATGGAACAATTTGGCCTGTTTTTAAGGCGAGAAGAAAGTCATGTTCTAAAGACAGGTTTTCATCTTTAACTTTTTGCATCGACGCGTTGTAGTTGCGGTAAGTTTTCTTGCCTTCGTGCTTGGCAACATAAAGGGCTTGATCGGCCTGCACCAATAATTGATTTGGTGTTAAGTTTCCAACTTTGAAAAATTTCATACCAATTGAAACAGTTACATACAAGTTGACGAGGTCAATCAGGAGGGGCCGGTCAAACGATTTCAATATTTTCTGAGAAACTAGATGCGCATTGGCTTGATCTAGGTTTTCAAGTAGCACCACAAACTCATCACCGCCTAATCTAGAAATCGTGTCACAGGATCTAACGCTTTCTAAAAGGCGTTGCGCAAATCCCTTGAGAACGCTGTCTCCAAACTCGTGTCCATAGGTATCGTTGATTGACTTAAACGAGTCTATATCAATGTACAAGATGGCACTGCCTTCGGCTTGCCGTTGAATTCTTTCTAGCTGATGATCAAGGCGGTTAAAAAACAATGCCCTATTCACTAACCCGGTAAGAGAATCGTGATGAGCGAGATAATCGCGCTCTTTTCCCATTTTTTTGTGATAGATCGAATAGCGGATAGTTCGTTCAAGCAGTTTAGCGGTAATATCATCTTTGCTTAGAAAGTCTGACGCACCAGCCTTTATCGCTTCATTGGCAATAAAATCATCTTCTAAACTGGTTAATAGAATTATCGAAGAGTCTAGGCTTGTTTTTATAATAACCTCAAGCAGCTCTAGGCCAGTTCTGTCATTTAGGTTGTAGTCAACTAGGCAAGCGGCATAATCATTTTGCTCAAGCAACTCAATAGCGCCGGCAAAATCAGCGGATTCATCGACATGAAATTTACTTCTCTTTGAATTACTCAGCATCTGCTTGAAACTTTCTCTATCAGTATCGTCATCATCTACTAGCAAGATGGTGATTATTTCGGGTCCCGAATCAGTCAAAGCTGAATTGTTTAATTGAACTGTGTTCATAAGTTTTTGTTTAAATTAAATTAAAATTTTCAGTGAGTCCCTCATACAGCATTAAGCATAGTAGCTTTAGGCCGTTTTTCATGAAAACTTCGTGGGAAAACTAAAGCCTAAGGACAGAGAATTAAGCTAAGGGCACAGAGCAAGTTTTACTGCAGCAAGATGGCATGCGGGAATTGATCAAAAAGAGGCATTCAGGACAATTGATTAGTATCTTGAGGCATTAACGCCAAACATGCTCGTAGCTGCAAACGCTTTTACAAAGCCTACAGCCTACTCTGTTTGGGTTACCGTTGGTGGCGGATTTTCTTGGCATAGCCACCTTAAACTAAAAGAACGCAGCAACAGCTATTGCTGCTGCGTTCTTATTTACAGGTCGAGAATAAGTTCTAATCACTAAGTGGAATAAAAGCCAAAGCGTAGTTTCCATTCAATGGTATTACTAACTGGTTTTGAGCTGAGTCGTAACACATAGAGGCGGCGCTTGGGATACCTACAGCGATCAGCTGCGCGTCTTGCCCTGGTTCAATTTTTGAAACACTTCCAAAACGAACACTGCTTACATATTTAGTCCCGTCATCTAGAACCACTACACCATCATTGCCTCCTTCTACGGCGTGCTCAGTATTGATCACCGCGCCATTTAAGTCATAGGTAATAACCGCATTGTCGCCTATGTTCACGACGACGACATTGCCTTGTGTATCAATAGCAACACCGTTAGGAATTGCCAGTGGCGCACCTTCAGCAAACACAGAGACAACATCATTGGCTGTCACTTTATAAACCACCTCTGGATTGTTGGAGTTTGATGTGTAAACGGTGCCATCTTCGGTTACCGCAATACCATTTAAAATAGTTGAGCCAGGAACAGGGACTGACTTAAGCGGTCGACCTGACACCAAATCAAAAGATCGGACGTGACCCGTATCGACCGTATAAAGAATGCCATTTTTAATCGCGCTTCCTAATGGTTGATGCAATTCTAAGCCGTCACGAGTAGCTCCTATCCATTTCGGTGTGTGCACGCTGCCATCGGGATGGATCAAGGATACAAATCCATCATTTTCTGTTCCATCGCCACGCTCACCGTTGTTCATAGCAAGAATAAGGTTTCTCTGCGGATCAAAAGTACAACTTTCTGAAAAGTGAAAACTACCGAATACCTTTACATTGTCGGACATGAAAGTTCTTTCGCCGCTTTCATTTATCGAGCTGATCGGATCCCCGGCTACAAATTCCTGCGCTGCTGCCGTCGATAAAAAATACGATGACGCAACGCAAGTTAACGCAATTACTGGTAATAACTTATTTACAACATGTTTCATTTAAAAAACCCCTTTAATGGTAAAAACTTCATTCTGTATTACTAACTGGACAATTATACAATTATTTAACCAATGGAAATACTGACAACAATTGGCCGTAACTTTTGGCCAAATTAATTTAGATTTAGACAATTAACTGCCGCGGCGATTGAGCACCAAGCTTCAAATCTCTTAAGTTTTCGAAAATGTTTTTCTCCGGTCGCATTGCCAGCCTACGGTGTAATGCTTCGATACCTAGCAAACCAAGCCAAAATATTATCTACCTTCGCAATAAGGTTTGAAGGACGCGCGGCTATGCCATGAGATGATTCAGGTATTCTAACCAAAGCCGAATCAACACCACGCATCTTTAATGCTTGATAATACTGCTCTGACTCAGCCATCGGAGTCCTCATGTCTGACTCACCGGTAATTAATATTGTAGGGGTAGACACGTTGCCGACAAGGGACAAGGGCGAGCGCTCCCAATAGGTTGCATAGTCCTCCCAGGGCGGCTTCTCAAACCAATAACTAGCGACAACTTCGGGTATATCCGTGTACAAAGCCATACTCGCCCAGTTAATTACAGGCTTAGCAACGGCCGCTGCAGAAAAGCGGTCATTTTTACCGATTATCCAAGCGCTTAGCACGCCGCCCCCCGATCCTCCCGTCACAAAAAGTTGGTCTTCGTCGATAAATCCTTTATTGATAACAGCATCAATTCCAGACATTAGGTCATTATAATCTTGACCGGGGTAGTCATGGTGAATTTCATTAGCGAAGTCAAAACCATAGCTAGTCGAGCCACGTGGGTTTGTGTATAAAACCACGTACCCCGCCGCCGCATAAAGCTGTATCTCAACTGAAAAATGCGGACCATAGGCGGTAAATGGTCCTCCGTGTATTTCCAGCATCAATGGATATTTTTGAGAAGGGTCGAAATCGGGTGGGGTCACTAGCCAACCCCAAACATCATAATCTCCAACAGAAGAGCGCCAGCTAATTTCTTCAACCTCGCCCAACGTTTTGTGCCCAAGCAAATCTTCGTTGAGATTGGTTAACTTAACCGCCCCTGTGCGATTAGCGAAGCCGAGGTCTGCGGGACGCTGCTCCGAGCCAGCTGTATAAGCAATAGTGCCATTTCTTGCGATTGAAAATGAACCGCTGGTGTAAGGGCGACTAGTGCCAACTCCTCCTACATTTTGTACCAGCAGCTGCACATCACCCGCCAAAGAAAGAGTCGCTATATTCTTCTTACCAAAGTCATCGTAACTAATCATTAGCTGGGTTGAACTGCCCGTCCAGCGAACAGTGTTAACTGACCGATCTAGGTTAGTGGTTAGATTTTTAATAGAGCCGTCTGCCAAATCCATTAAGCTAACCAAAGAGTTGTGGTAACCCATCTTTTTGTCCTCAAAGCCAAGGAATACTAACTTACCTCCATCAGGCGAGAAACTTGGCGAGTGTTCGGGCCCATCGCGGAAAGTTAATTGGCTCATGTCGCCATTAAGAACTGAAACCGACCAAAGGTCTCTATTTTGGCCTTTCAAGCGCCAATCAGAATTGCGATTACTAGACAGCACGATGCTTTCGCCATTGGGAGCCCATGCTAATGTGCCTCGATGATTGAAATCGCCAGTCGTAATTTGCCTTGGACTGCCTGCGTCCGTCGGAATAACAAATATGTGATCGTATCCGGGCTTTAAGTAGCCTTTACCGTCCGATCGATAGTTCAAATTTTCGATTACAATTACCGGCGGCGCCCACTGCGCACCTTCGGGTTTTATGGGAGCAATAGCCAGAGATTCACTGTCGCTTTTGACCAAAGCCGAAAATGCCAGCATTGTCCCGTCAGGCGACCAAGACAATTCGCTAGGAGTCTCAGCAAGGTTACTCAATAGCGCAGTTTGACCCGTGTCCATCCAGCGAACATAAAGCTCCCAGCCACGGCCTTCTGAATTTGAAATGTATGCCAGTCGGTCACCATTGGGTGACCACCGGGGAGTGGTATAGGACTGCGCACCAGAAAGAAGCGGCCGGTGGTTCTCTCCATCGGTGTCGACAATCCAGATATTAGATCTAGCGCGGTCGGTCATAATGTCGTTCGATTGCCGAACATAAACTATTTGATTGCCCGCTGGGGATATTTGCGGGTCGGTTACCACCTCAAGCTCAAATACATCGACGTTTCTAAAATAGTCAGTAAAGGGCTCTGAGGCTGATACAGGGGGAGACAGGCCAAAAATCAATAGAAAAATGGGCAATAGGCGTAACATACGAATTCCTTTAGCAAGTTGTTACAAACGAAAAGTAGGTCAGCCGCTAGAACAAATACCCTCTAACTGGCTAAGACTTAAAGAGAAAGTGAACATACCACAGGAACTTAGGCACTCAAACAAGAGATAAACTGGCCAAACTGAAGGAGAATCAGCGTAACTTATGCCACGCCAATCAATGAACCGATAATTGTAAGTAAGTACTTACTTTTATCAGGCTCGAGGCGCTCATTATTGGTGCAAAAATCTAAGACCATAAAAAAAATCAATGCCTAAGGAGGCACCAGGGCCCAGCTTTAAACTCTTTCGAGTAATAAAATATATAGTTAAATCAATTAGTTGTAATTATTTATGAACAATTTCCTGCGCGCGCCTCGACTTTAAACCAATCTTGGCGCATTTATTGAATCTATTCATAGCACGAACCAAATAGCAGCAAACTAAATGCCTTTATTAGTCTTTACCGATCTAGATGGCAGCCTCATGGAGCACGAAACTTACTCTATAGAGCCCGCCAGAGAAATTTTGCAAAACCTAATGTCTAGGGAAATACCTGTCGTCATTAATTCCAGCAAAACCGCCCGAGAAATCGAGGCGGTGCAAAAGCTGCTTGGATTTACAGCGGCTTTCATAAGCGAAAATGGTGCGCAGCTGTGCCTGCCAAAAGCCAATGAGATTCACGAATTTGGTCAACGGCGAGAAAATTGGCTAGAACAAGTTCATCAGATAAGGACTCAGGAAAACTATCACTTTGCTGGTTTCTTTGATTGGACGGCTCTCGAAATTAGTGATCTAACCGGTCTCAGTCAAGAACAGGCTAAGCTCTCTAAAATTCGCCGATACAGTGAACCAATACTTTGGCGTGATTCAGTTGCCACTAGAGCCCGCTTTGAGCAGCAGCTCGGCCAGCTTGGACTTCGATTACTGGAGGGCGGTAGATTTCTTAGTATCCAAAGCCACTATGATAAAAGCCATGCGATGAACTGGATGATAGAGCATCAATCTGCAGCGTCTGAGAACGAACCAGTTATCACCGTAGCACTTGGCGACAGCCCCAATGACGAAGGTATGCTAAACCGTGCAGACATCGCGGTTGTCATCAAATCCGCAAAATCTGAACGCATAACTATTAGCGGTCCCAACAGGGTAATCAGAACCAAGCGCCCTGGCCCCGCTGGATGGCAAGATGCAATGACGGAAATTCTAAAGCTCTACGATTCAGGTCAACTACACGGCATGGGCGATCATGCGCAACACTAAACTCACAACTTATTAAAGAAGGGCAAAGGCATGGGTGATTTCCATCAAAACGGCATCATAACTACGCTGCACAATTTAGGACAACGACCAGTCGAACATATGGAGAACGAGCTTAAGGGCTTCCAAGCTGAGCGGCCAATGGGGCTTGTTCTACCCTCGTTATTTTCCGAACTGGAAGGCCCTGCTCTTTCAAATATTGTCCAAGAACTAACCTCTGTGCCTTACCTCAACGAAATTGTCATTGGCTTGGACCGAGCAGACGAAAAACAGTACCGCTTTGCATTAGATTATTTTTCCAAGCTGCCACAGCATCACAGAGTATTATGGAATGATGGACCTAGGCTTCTAGCTATTGATAAACAACTTCAAGAGTTAGGCTTGGCACCTACACATTTAGGCAAGGGTAGAAATGTATGGTTTTGCTATGGCTACGTCTTGGCCTCCGGACGAGCTAAGGCTGTTGCTCTGCATGATTGCGACATCCTTACCTATGACCGAAGCCTTTTAGCTCGTCTTATTTACCCTGTTGCGAATCCAAATTTTAGCTATGTTTTCTGCAAAGGTTACTATTCTAGAATCGCAGGAAACCGCATTGGCGGCCGCGTTATGCGCCTTTTTGTGACGCCACTTATTAAAACCTTAAAAAAAGTCAGCGAACAAGACGAATTTTTGGATTACCTCGACAGCTTTCGCTACCCGCTCGCGGGCGAGTTCTCAATTCGCTCGGATGTTATTAACGACCTGCGCATACCAAGCGACTGGGGCTTAGAAGTTGGTGTGCTATCGGAGATGAAACGCAACTATGCTGAGAATAGACTGTGTCAGTCCGATATTGCAGATGTTTATGACCATAAGCACCAAGACCTTTCCGCTGATGACGCTGACAAAGGACTGTCTAAAATGACTATCGATATAGCGAAGGCCTTGTTTAGAAAACTTGCCACTAATGGTGACGTCTTCTCAACCGAGAAATTTCGCACTATCAAAGCAACTTATTATCGCATCGCATTAGACTTCATCGATACTTATCACAACGATGCTATTATCAATGGCTTGGAGTTTGATAGACATAAAGAAGAGATGTCTGTGGAACTATTTGCCAGCAACATCATGACCGCCGGCGATCATTTCCTAGAAAAACCTATGGACAAACCGTTCATCCCAAGCTGGAACAGAGTAATCAGCGCAATACCTGACATACTCGATCAGCTTAAAGCTGCCGTTGAGGCGGATAATGAGGAGTTTAAAGATGGGTCAAGGTAAGAAAAGGTAGAAATTAGCCATGGAAGAACTAGATAACCCTCAAAAAGAATTAGAGCACCGAGTTCGCGAACACTTAGCGTTTATCTATCCGTCGCTGGAAAACGATTCTTATCTGTCTCAGTTGATTGCAGAGATGAGCCTAGGACGTAATTTACAGATTCCTGAGCCCCACCAAAACAACTGGGACGAAACTGACAATATCCTAATCACCTATGGCAATAGCATCATGAATAATGATGAATTGCCTTTGCACACACTCCATAACTTCCTCAATGGATATCTGAAAGACAGTATTAAATCTATACATATCTTGCCCTTCTTTCCGTTCAGTTCGGATGACGGCTTTTCCGTTATGGACTATCTAGAAGTCAATCCATCGCTAGGCGAGTGGGAGGATATTGAGGCTATTGGTAAGGACTACCGTTTGATGTCGGATCTAGTGTTGAATCACATGTCCAGCCGCGGCAGGTGGTTTGACAACTTCAAAAAACGAGTGGATCCAGGAAAAGACTATTTTGCAGAAGCCAACCCAGCGGACGATTACAGCGCGGTGGTTAGGCCAAGAAACTCTTCCCTTTTAAGCAAAATTGATACAGCCGATGGCGAGCGCCATGTCTGGTGCACATTTAGTCCAGATCAGGTTGACCTCAATTTCAAAAACCCTCAAGTGCTGCTTGAGTTTGTAAAAATTATTAGAAAATATCTCAACCACGGTGTGGCAATCTTCCGGCTAGACGCAGTGGCTTTTCTTTGGAAAGAGCCAGGTACCCCTTGTATACACCTTCAACAGACTCATGAAATCATTAAGTTGCTTCGCACATTAATTGAACACTTCTTTCCTGAGGTAGTACTTATATGTGAGTGTAACGTTCCAAACAGAGAGAACCTCACCTACTTTGGCAATGCCAATGAAGCCCACATCATCTATAACTTTTCTTTACCGCCCCTGTTGCTATATACGCTTCTAAGCGGAGATTGCCGGCATCTCAAAACTTGGATGATGAGCATGCCTCCGGCACAGTCAGGCACTGCTTATTTGAATTTTATTGCTTCTCATGACGGTATTGGCCTGCGGCCACTAGATGGCTTAATTAATGACAGCGATCGTGATCAGCTGGTTGAAACAATCAAGAGTTTCGGCGGTAAGATCACCATGCGCAAGGCCCGTGAGGGCTATGACAAACCGTACGAGCTCAATATTGCCTTATTTGACGCGCTAAAAGGAACGATTGCTTCGGGCGAGGATGCATGGGGACTGGAACGATTTATCTGTGCTCATGTCATTATGCTGGCGTTGGAGGGTATTCCCGCCGTCTACATACAAAGTTTATTTGGTTCTCGCAATGATTATCGTAGGCTTGAACATACGGGCCGAAATCGCTCAATCAATCGCCATATTTGGCAGGTTGATGACCTAGAAAAAACCCTAGCAGACAAAGATTCAACTCACGCTAAAGTCTTTGAAGAACTTACGCGACTCATCGATATTCGCAAACAGCAGAGTGCTTTCCATCCAAATGCCACCCAGTTCACGCTACATTTGGGCACTGAGGTCTTTGCCTTCTGGCGACAAAGTATGAACCGAGACCAAAGTATCTTTTGCTTGAGCAACGTGACCGATCAAGTACAGTTGGTCAATCTGACAGATATTAATTTGATCAGCACCGATTCTTGGAGAGATCTAATCAGCGATGAAAATATTGCAGATCTTGGCAGCCAGCTGCATTTGCAGCCTTATCAAACACTCTGGATTAGCAACTCTTAGAAGCGCTCACCCGAGATTCAATCTGCAGCTATTAGTCCAGCTCTTCAAAACCTACAGGCGGTCGTCGATGTGTGACGAGCTGCTCGTATGCATATGCAAGCTCTATTAAAGTCCCCTCCGAGTAAGGCCGTCCAGCAAACTGAAGCCCTGCAGGTAAGCGGCCATCCCAAAATCCCATAGCGACAGTGACCGCAGGCAATCCAGCATCTGGCACCAGCATCTGATTATTATCACCTTTATAGCCTTCATCAGCCTCATCGATTTTCGCTGGAGGGTTGGACCAGCTAGGATAAACCAACGCGTCAAGACCATCCCGCTCCATAGCCGCGATGGCATTGGTCAGCAACTGATTGCGCAAGGAATTATTGGGCCAAGTATCACATTCTTCATCCCAATCGTCAGGACTAAGGTTAAGAGGAAATTCGGAAAAATATTCCAACGAGTTCTTCGTTTCAGGTGCGTAGTCACCGCTTACCAAAACATCATTCACATCAAGTAAAGGAGGATTAGGAAGTGTTTTAAAATACTGACCGACGTCGTACCGGAAACGACCGCAAAATGGGATTTGCTCGCTGATTTTCTCGAAATCCAATATCTCTACAGGATCGATAATTGTAGCCCCTGCCGCCGATAAATCGATTAGCGCTTGGTAAAAAAGCGCTTTGATTTCTGGGTCTGCATCTTCGTGATCTACTAGCGCTCTAAACACACCTATTCTTTTGCCTTGTAAACCATCTAGGTTTAAAAAGTCTCGATAATCAGCTTCCCGCTTATCTGGCACCGTCAAGGAATCGGCCGGGTCAAAGCCTGCCACCACATTAAAAACACGCACACCGTCCTCTACTGTGCGAGTCATTGGACCTGCAATATCTCTATCGAAAACCAAGGGTATAATGCCATCCCGGCTGGTTAGACCAATGGTAGAGCGGATACCAAAAAGACCAAGATGAGACGATGGACCACGGATAGAATTGCCAGTGTCACTACCCATACCAACAAGCCCAAAACTCGCAGCAACGCCCGAGGCCGTGCCACCAGAAGAGCCAGCGGGAACAAAGCCGATATCATAGGCGTTTGCGGTACGGCCATAGGAAGAAGAAACCGATTCTCTGGGACTAAAGGCCCACTCCGCCATATTCGTTTTGGCGAGAATAATTGCACCTGCATCCCTCAGTCTTTTGATCATAAAGGCATCATCGGATGGAATGCTATTTTTTAAGGCAATAGAACCGCCGGTGGTCACCATGTCATAGGTATCATAATTGTCCTTAACCAGAACAGGCACACAAAACAGATCCGGCTGCACCTCCCCTGCCGCTATTGATTGATCAATAGCATCGGCTACCCCAATCGCATTCGCGTTAACTTGGGTAATCGCATTGATTCCTGACGATTTATCGAACATTTCAATACGCTGCAAATAGCCATTAACTAATCCTCTACAGCTAATTTCGCCCGCCAATATTGCACTTTGCGATTTAGCAATTGTAGTCTCAACAAACTGAAATCTTTCGGAATCCGACTCAGAAGAACGCTCGGTCATACAGCCGCCAACAATTGTAGCCAGCAAAGCCACAAGTCCTATTGTCGTATAATTAGGGTGGCACATAATTTGAACTCTCTTTTACACTCTCGGTTTAGATAACATAAATATTTTCGTAAACGCCTCGCTTAATCCCGACTAGTTACTTCTAGCACTAATAATTTTCACAGGTTTAAGAAGCACTTGGCCAGCAGTATAGCCTTCACCGACCACCTCATCAGACCCGACAGAGTTTATACCGCGCACCACTTCCATTCCAGATACCACTGCGCCAAATGCCGCAAATCCTTGGCCGTCGGCGTTACGGAGCTGGCCAAAGTCTAATCCTGGCTGGTCGCCGATGCAGATAAAAAACTCCGATGAAGCTGTGCCCACTTCGCCTCGTGCCATCGACAGCACGCCGTCTAAATGTGTGACACCCGTTTGCTGAGTTGTTTCGTGCGCGATGGCTGGCAACGGACTAATGCGCTCATTAAGCCCGCCCTGAATTACTTCGATCTTCGGGCTGCCATTGTCGTTAGCAACAGTTACCACCCGATAAAACTCTGCGCCATCAAAATAGCCTCCCGCTACATGCTCTAAAAAATTAGCAACCGTTATCGGGGCAGCGCTGCCGTACAGCTCAATATCAATTGTACCTAGACTTGTTTCTATCGTGACACTAGCAGTAACAACATGGCTCGTTGCTGCCAATGCAGGTCCAGTAAAGTCCAGCCAAAAAAGAACAGCCAGCAGCCAAACCTTCACTAACTGCTTAGGCGAATTGTTCATAAAGAATTTCCTTGCGATTATCGAGCCTAATCAGGGCACTCAAAGTCAAACACTTATTAATAACCCGTATACCCGTCCCAAGCAACAACTGAGCGCGTCTGTTATAGACATTCATATGCGGCCAGTCTAAGCTCATTTTTACATTCCATCCACAGCCAATGCTAACGGAGAAAAAGCATGTTAAAGCAGGTACTTGCCATTGCAACGCTATGTTGCATCATGAACACCACACAGGCCCAAACTGGTTCAACTGGCGCGATGGCGCTTCCAGATATCACTATCTACCACTTGGAAGGTCGCCGATCAGAGCGCATAGTTTGGCTTATGGAAGAACTCGAACTGCCGTATGAATTGGTTTACACCCGCGGTGATCTTGGCGCGTCCATGGCTGCGATAAGAGCACTTGGGCACGAAATGCCAATGGCTCCGACAGTCGTTTACGGCGACCAAATAATCGTTGAGTCTGGCGCCATTATGGAACTTATTTTAGACAGGCATGCACCTGACAAGCTCAAGCCAGCCTTGGATAGCGATCAGTATGTAACCTATCTTATGTGGATGCATTACGCAGAAGGGTCTTTGGCCGCGCGCTTATTCAGTGACTACCGCGCCTGGGGCATCAAGCCACCAGAGGCACGTTCGCGTTTAGTGGACAGTGAAGCCGTTGTGCAATTTACAGAAAACTTTTTAGAGGAGAATCCGTATTTTGGCGGAGACGAGTTTTCAGCTGCAGATATTATGATGGTGTTTCCTTTGAATGTAGCAACAGTCCTTGGACTGGTTGACGAAACCATGTTTCCAAACGTTGCGGCTTGGAAAGAGAAAGTTATGGCGCGACCGGGATACCAGCGCATGCTGGCCGCCGCTCGTCCTGATGGCATGATTGGCAACCTACCGAAAGTGCAGCAACGTCCGCCTTCTGGACCACGCTAAACAGCTAACGCTCAATGTGCAAGCCGATCTAGTCCGGTATCTGCACATTGAGCGTTTCTTTTACTTCTTCCATCACCACATAGCTAGTCGACTCCTGAACGCCCGGCAAAGTCAGTAAAGTATCCCCCAACAAAATCCGGTATGCATTCATGTCAGCTACTCTCGCCTTGATCAAATAATCAAAATTCCCCGACACTAAATAGCACTCTTGCACCGCACTCAGTGCCATTGCAGCTTTCTTAAACTTTGCAAAAATATTCTGTGATGTTCGGCTCAACCGGATCTGCACAAAGACCACTAGCGCCGCCTGCAGGCTTGCTGGGTCAAGAAGTGTGGTGTAGCCCTGAATTACCCCTTCGCGCTCCATTCGTTTGACACGCTCCAAGCAAGGGGTAGTCGTTAGCCCTACCCGACGCGCTAGCTCGGCAAAACTAATTCTCCCGTCTAATTGAAGTTCGCGGAGGATTTTTTTATCTATTCTAGACAGTGGTTTAGCTTGGCTCATTTGATCATAGTAGCCGTTTCATCTTTTTATAACAAATTTGGCAGTCTAATCGCCTGAAATAATCGTATTATAAAGGAGATCCACTGACAGCATCTTAGTATAATTGCTGTCACCAGACCCTACCACCAACGACAGAAATTGAGGAACTTAGACATGCTAATCGGCGTCCCTAAAGAAATAAAGAATCACGAGTATCGAGTAGGACTCACACCGGCCGTTGTTCGCGAACTTAAAGCTAACGGTCACAGCATTATTGTTGAGAATGACTGTGGAGCTGCTATAGGGCTGGAAAACGATCAATATGTTACCGCCGGCGCAGAGGTGGTGAATAGCGCTGCTGAGATCTTCGCTCGCGCTGATATGGTAGTAAAAGTAAAAGAGCCGCAAAGCGCTGAATGCAAAATGCTCAGGCAGGGCCAAATTCTTTTTACTTACCTGCATCTCGCCCCAGACCCAGAGCAAACGCGGCTACTTGTTGATTCCGGCGCGACCTGCATTGCTTACGAAACAGTAACCGATGCCAACAACGGATTACCCCTGCTTGCCCCCATGAGCGAAGTCGCCGGGCGTATGTCAATCCAAGAAGCTGCCGTGTGTTTAGAGAAGTCCAAACAAGGTAGCGGCGTTTTACTAGGCGGAGTTCCTGGTGTAGAACCCGCAAATGTAGTTGTTATAGGCGGAGGCGTAGTAGGACTGAATGCGGCTCGCATGGCAGTAGGGCTTGGTGCAAACGTAACTATTCTTGATCGCTCAATCGCGCGACTCAAGCAAATTGATGAGACATTCGATGGTCGGATAAAAACTTTATTCTCAACCACTGAAGCTATTGAGAACCAGATAAAAACTGCAGATGCCGTCATAGGCGCTGTGCTGATACCGGGCGCGGCAGCGCCGAAATTGGTAACTCGCGAAATGCTCTCGCTTATGAAAAAAGGCTCTGTACTTGTGGATGTGGCTATCGACCAAGGCGGCTGCTTTGAAACAAGCAGAGCCACAACTCACGCAGACCCAACATATATAGTTGATGGCATCATTCACTACTGTGTGGCAAACATGCCAGGCGGTGTTGCAAGAACATCCACATTCGCATTGAACAATGCCACCATGCCTTTCGTGCTTACCCTTGCCAAAAAAGGCTTTAAGACTGCGCTGATGGATGATGTGAATTTACGCAACGGCTTAAACGTACACAATGGCATGGTAACAATAGAAGCAGTAGCTGAGGCACTTGGCTATAACTATGTAGATGCTGTTACTGCCCTGCATCAAGAAGAGCTGAAAGCCGCAGGCTAAGCTGCCGACCAAAACTAGGGAGTAATTTATCCCCCCCACCCTGGAAGAACCTTATCCGCGTTGCCTGTCCGGCAAACACAGGTTCTCCAGCTTTGGTCGCAATCTTTGAGCTACACACGACAATCTATCACAATCTTTTTAAGGTGATTCTACTAGCGCCTGCAGAGCTTCTAACTTTCCTGAAAAACGCTGTTTCTGAGCACCTTTAGCATGTCGCCGAGCTTTACGAAGGTTTTGAATTACTTTGTCATCATGCCCCAGTTTTTCATGCGCTATGGCAAGATCATGGTAAAGCGACAACTCGTCGTGCTTGCGGGCAACCGCGTTATCAAGATGCTCTATTGCTTGCTCATAGTTACTGTCATTTAAACTCTGAGCCGCAAGAAATTGATGATAGTAGGGATTATCATTGCGAAACCTTGCAACCAGTAATTCCATTTCAATTGCCTGCTCATACTCACCCTGCCGCCGGTATGCATCAGCTATATTGCTTCTTGCTGAACTAGCATCACTGCCCATTTCAATCGCTTTAAGGAACGCATTCTCAGCATAGTCTAATTCTCCCAGACGTGAGAAAAGCACACCAAAATTGTTCCATGCTGGAGCAGAGCCCGAATCGATTAACAAAGCCTTCTTGGTATAGGCATATGCCATATCACGGTCGCCAGCTAACAGGCGCGCCATGCCTTTATTATTGAAAAAAAGCGACAGTATTTGCCGATCATCGAGACGTTCTCGTTTAAGTGGCATGCTGACTATTGCAGGGTTTAAATCAACCACGTAACGGAAAGAATTAGACCTGACGAAGGTGGAATTTATATAAGGTAAGCCGCTGGCAAGGCGGTGCTTGGACTCCATAAATAGGCCTGTGTCAGAGGATTTGCGCTTAATGATCCCTGTAACATCAATATGCTGATTATTGATCCAGGTTTTGTTATCTATATCCGAATATGGGGGAGCGTCCACAAGCTGAAACTCAGCCGGCACATTCACGTGGCGCGCTGCAGCCACAAACATGACTGAAAATGAAAGGCAGTTAATTCTACGATTGGCATTTAATTCGCCAAGGGAATAAGTTTCGGTAATTTCAAACTGATAATTCTAAATCTGCTCAAAAGCTCAAGCCTGCAACGCACTATAACGATCAAACTCGGCCTCCAATGGCGCCATTATTTTATCAAGCTCAGATTTATAGGCTTCAGGAAGTTCCAAGAAAAATTCAGGGGCATCAATCGCGTTTAGGCTCACCTCAAACGCATCATCTAGAAAATAGTTAGAAAGCTCGGCGACAGAAAGAGGGGCCTTTTTTGAACTCGACAACGCAAGACAGGATTGGAGACAAAGACCGATGATGGTCGCTGACAATATAGACCGCAACATAGAACCGACTAGAGACATCATGTCACCTCACGAGAGCGCAAACCCGCACTATGGCAAGAGCAAACGAGCACAAGTCTAATATCATTACAAAATCAAGTTTAAGCGTCCCTAGATATTCACAACTCTACCGCCAATAGTCAAACTACCGCTTTTTCCTAGAGCCAGCCCCTAATCATCAATTAATTTCTTACTGACTCTGGAGCTTTTCTTAAAAAAACACTTAATAATGAATCTATCTATCTCTGCCAATACAAGCCAAATTTTGAATGCGCTTTAAAAGCGTTCATCAACCCAACTGGGCCAGTAGTTCTGCCGCGACATGAGCAAGCCTGAAATATCCCAGCACTTTAAAACGCCTAACGATACTTTCCTTATTACATAGCGCGTAAAGGGGTATAAGGGAATAGCATATATAAGGATATAAGAGCTATCTGTAGCTACGTGAAAAGTGTTCGACCACATTGCAGATTGGCTGGTATCGCCACATCCATTAACTTCGGGTCTGCTAAGTTAAGCTTGCTCAATATCAAATCTAATTCCTGCCAAGATTCAACTTGCAGCCGAGGATTGCAGCGACGCTCCTCAGCTATAGTTGATTGACTCCAACCCTTATAATCATGCCCAGGATAAACAACTGTATCAGGTGGCAAAGTCAGCAGCTTATTAAACAGGCTGTTATACAAGTCCTCGGCAGATCCGTTTTGAAAATCGGTCCTACCAGTGCCGCGAATCAACAAAGTGTCACCCGTAAATACTCGCGGACTGTCACCCTCTAAGTAGTAGCAATAGGAGTCATCGGTATGGCCTGGTGTGTAAAGAGCACGCAAAGTAATACAGCCGCACTCAATGCTTTGACCATCACTTATGAAGCGACTAGCACACTCAATCATTGATGGGGTGCCTACAATGGTTTCGCAATCTGTTTCGTCACGCAATTTTCCCAGCGCAGTGACGTGATCTGCGTGACAGTGGGTGTCGATGGCAATCTTAAGCGTTAGACCCAGCTCAGTTAGCAGCTGAAGATAACTAGGCAAGCACTGTGCAACCGGATCTATTATTAGCGCCAAACCCGCGTCTAAATCTGCGATCAAATAACTATAAGTATAGGATTCTCGGTCGAACAGCTGCCGCAGTAAAATTGATTTAGGCATCAGCTTGCCATCTCTAATACTGGATCCGGAGCAACCTCTTGAGGCAGCACAAACCAGCGTAACTTATTAACTTGCTCAGGCAGCTCCATTGAATACTGAATATCACTGCGGAAAGTTTTCTGTAACTCATCGATTGCTAGATTTGAAAACGCTTCAAGCTGATCCAGCTCGGCAAATTCTGGGGCCTTACTCGAATCAAACAGATCGTCTATTCGATGGTTCAAATTCAATTGCATTTTTTGGCCTTGAAAGCGCCATGTACCACTATCCCCATCAAACTGATAATAAGGCAACAAGCGCCAGCCATAGTTAGCGACAAGCTCTACCGCGCTGACAAGGTACTCAAAAGTGCTCTCATCAATAAAGTAATTAAAGTTCAGCCTAACCCAGCCCGGCCTGAGGACCATATGGCCCTTGTTTAGCTGTGCCTCGAGGGCGCGGCTGTACTTCATATCCATTCCCAGAAGATCATGCCCGTAAGGTCCAGCGCAGGAACATCCTCCGCGCGCTTGAATGCCAAACAAATCATTTAGCAGCGCCACCACAAAACCGTAGTGTAAATCCATGTCGCCGTGTTTTAACCGTAAAGAGAAAATAGACAGACTCTCCACCTCTGTATTGCCTAGTATCTCGATATTACTATGCTGTTGCCACCGCGCCAGCGCCCTTTGCTTAAAGCTATGCTCTAACGCCTCGATGTTAGCCGTGCCTACTTCTTGCTGCAGTTGGAAAACCAGCCCTGCCCTAATCGATTCGACAATTGCGGGAGTGCCACCTTCCTCTCGGCGCTCATGATTCTCAATAAACTGATGATCCTCAGGAGTAACATAGAGCACTGTCCCGCCACCTGGCATTGAGGGAACTTTGTTTTTAAGCAATTGCTGTTTAACAATCAATATTCCAGGCGTACCAGGGCCCCCTACAAGTTTATGGGGAGATAAAAACACAGCGTCCTTTGTACAGCCGGTGTCCTCAGGGTTCATATTAATGCCGACGTAAGGAGCCGCCGCCGCATAATCCCAAAAAGAAACAGCGCCATAACGGTGAAGCAGCGAAGCCACTTTATCGACGTCAGTTTTTATCCCAGTAACATTCGACGCAGCCGAGAAACTACCTATTTTCATGGGCCGCTGATTATATTTAATTAGCTCCTCTTCCAACTTGGAGTCATCCAACTTACCCTCATCGGTAAGCGGAATCACAACAACATCTGCAATAGATTCACGCCAAGGTATTTCGTTGCTGTGATGCTCATAGGGTCCAATAAAAACCACGGGGCGGGAGTCGGTCGGCAACTGAGCCAATAACTGATATTTCTCACTCAACTCAGCTGGAAGGCGTAAGTTCAGAATGTCGATCAATTTGTTAATTGCAGCGGTTGCACCCGCGCCGCAAAATATTACCTTATCATCATTATTCCCGTTGACCGCACTGCGGATAGTGCCTCGAGCCTGTTCTCTGTAGGCCGTTGTCTGCGCACCGCTGAAGGAGGTTTCTGTATGAGTGTTAGCGTAAAACGGAAGCACCTTAGTGGAAATGAAGTCTTCGATAAAAGCTAACGATCTACCAGAGGCCGTATAATCTGCATAGATTAAAGGCTTCATGCCAAAGCTAGTAGGGATTAACTGCCTTTCCCCTATGACTGACTCTCTGATTTTACAAATCAATTCGGCTTGCATGATCCAACTCCAGTAAGTGAAATGAAATAATATCCCATTCAAACAGAAACATTGTTCCTATTAGTGCCTATATTTTCTTTATTTTCGAAATATTGTTTCACTTAAATCGTAATAAATGGTATTTTATCGCTGGATATTAGAAAAGCAGAGACAAAAACATGGATAAGCAGGATCTAGCCATTCTTGAGCACATCCAAAACGATGCTTCTTTATCAGCTGGCGAACTCGCAGAAAAAATTGGGATTTCAAAATCCGCATGCTGGCGACGCCTGCAAAAACTGAGTTCGGACGGGGTCATCAAAGGTAGGGTAGCGATTCTAGATCCAGAGAAACTCAACCTATCACTAACCGTCTATATCTCCATCAGGACTAACGAGCACAGCGCCAAATGGGCGAATAAGTTCCAGCAGGTGACGCAGAAAATACCGGGGGTGTTGGAGGTTTACCGAATGAGCGGGGATTTAGATTACTTAGTTAAAGCTGTGGTCGCTGATATGAAAGGGTATGACGACCTGTATAAGCAGCTAATTGAGGCCGATCTTTTTGACGTAAGCTCCAGCTTCGTTATGGAAACTATGAAGCAGACTACAGAACTACCGCTTAGCAGTCTTTAAGTGGCCTTATAAACGCCCCTATAAAGCAATCAAAACTAATTGCTGGCAGCGAGTTTTTCTGCTTTTTCGGCGCGCAAATTACACGCCGTAATCTCAGGGAGATAGGTTAAATATTTAATCATCATCGAACCGCGAATATCGGTTTTTTCGAGCGCAGTAGATTTTTCATTTAAGTAAAATAACCTGCTGGTGGTGGCCACAAGATCGTCTTCCATTTGTTTAATACAGCGATGCGTCGGCTGACCCTCAGGTTTAAACTTTAAGCCGCCCTCACTAAACATAAAAACTTCGTCATTTGCGCTGAAGTAAACATAATCTACCACCCCATCGCTGTTCGGATCAGAAGCACAAACATGGTAAACAAGGACATTGTCGCAGTACAAGTTACTGGTCAGCCCCTTGTCTACTAACGAGGTACGGCAGCCAATAATAATGAAGGGAAGAAGCGCTAAAAAGATCAGCTTTGATAATACTGAATTAATCATAGTAAGGTTAGTAGTTAAGTGATGGTTAAATTTGCAGTTACGATAATAAAAAAGTTAAAAGCAACGCAATAATGACAAGTGTAGCTGCAATGATTAAAAAACACAGGTATTCTCGACCATAATTTGCAAGCACATTACCACAGTAATATTTCAAAAGCGCTATTTTAACCGCTCAATTTTCTCAAAACTTAAAACCGTCCCTGCAAAATTTAGTCATAAAAATCAATATATTAAGCAACAACAGCTAAAGCAAAGATGAGCAGACCTACTCCTTTATCTTCAGCTACTGGGAAACGAATAGCTAACACCCTCTGTCACGCTACTGCTGGGCCAGCGCTGAGACATCGTTTTTCTATGGGTATAAAACCGAACCCCATCCGGGCCGTAAACATAGAGATCTCCAAACAGGGAGCGCTTCCACCCTCCAAAGCTTTGGCTCGCCACTGGAACAGGCAAGGCCACATTTACTCCAACCATCCCCACCTGAACATTGTCTGTGAATACCCTCGCTGTTTCCCCGTCGCGAGTAAATATACAGGCTCCATTACCAAACTCATGACGGTTAACTAGCCCCATCGCCTCCTCAAGATTTTGAGCTCTAACAACACAAAGAACCGGCCCAAATATTTCATCTTTGTAAATCCTCATGGACTCCGTTACTTCATCGAACAAACAGCCTCCAATAAAGAAGCCATTCTCATTCCCGGGTACCACAAGCCCACGTCCGTCTACCACCAGCCGGGCACCCTCGGCGATACCCTGCTCTAGATAATTACTTACACGGTCTTTGGCAGCCTGCGTAATAAGGGGCCCCATGTCGTTACTTATATCAGTGCCTGGGCCAATCTTTAATGCAGCAATTTTTGTTTTAAGTTTGGTAATTACGCTGTCCGCCAAATCATCGCCTATACAAACAGCAACTGAAATCGCCATGCAGCGTTCTCCGCAGGAACCATAAGCTGCCCCCATCAAAGCATCCACCGCACCGTCAACATCTGCATCGGGCATTATCACGGCATGATTTTTCGCTCCGCCTAAGGCTTGCACTCGTTTACCTTTGGCGGTTGCCTGTCTGTAAATGGATTCCGCAATAGAGGTTGAGCCAACAAAACTGACCGCCGATATGCGGGGATCCATCAGCAGTGCATCTACTGCCGCTTTATCACCGTTCACCACGTTAAAAACACCTGGCGGCAATCCTGCCTCACAAAATAGCTCTGCCATAAGCAGCGCTGCACTAGGATCGCGTTCAGAGGGTTTTAGAATAAAAGTATTGCCACAGGCGATTGCCATGGGAAACATCCACATAGGAACCATGGCTGGAAAGTTAAACGGCGTAATACCAACGGCAACCCCCAAAGGCTGCAACTCCGACCAGCTATCAATATTCGGTCCTGCATTTTTTGAGAACTCACCTTTGAGCAATTCAGAAATACCACAGGCATATTCAACCACTTCAATACCTCGACCCAACTCACCGCGGGCATCATCGAGAACCTTGCCATGCTCAGCTGTGATTAGCGCACACAGAGCATCGGCGTGCTGCTCCAATAACTGCCTGAATTTGAACAAAATTTGCGCTCTTTTTTGCGGCGGCGTATTACGCCAAGCAGGAAAAGCGTTATGAGCGCTTTCGATAGCCTTAGCAACAGTACTGGCGTCTGCTAACGCAACTTGAGCCGTTATCTCTCCTGTGGCCGGATTAAATACAGCCTTTGTAACACTGTTGTCCGCAACTGCCTGACCGTTGATATAATGGCCGATGTTAGAAATATTGTCCGTGGAATTAATTTCCGAGTTCATGAAGCGATTCACCTATTGCGTTAACCAGAGCATCAATTTGGTCTGGGGTTGAAATGAACTGAGGAGCCAATTGAATAGTGTCACCACCCCAACGCACATAGAAACCTTTCTCTAAGCACTTTAGCCCTAACTCAAAAGGTCGCCGCAGCGGCTCTCCCTCATATGCCTCCAAGGTAATGCCTGCCGCTAGGCCGTAATTCCTAATATCGGTGACAAAGGGCGCCCCCCTTAAACTATGCACTGCTGATTCCAGTTTCGGTGCAAGAGCGCGAACTTTTTCTAATAGATTATCCGTAGTCAATAGTTCCAGCGAGGCAAGCCCTGCCGCACAAGCAACCGGGTGAGCTGAATAGGTATAACCATGAGGGAATTCGACCATATACTCTGGCCCGCCATTGTCCATAAAGGTGTTATAAATTTCTGGGGCTGTAACAACTGCACCAAGTGGAATAGTGCCGTTGGTAATTTGCTTGGCCAGAGTCATTATATCTGGCGTCACACCAAACTCCTCCGCGCCTGTCATCGAGCCCATACGGCCTAGTCCGGTAATAACTTCGTCAAAAATCAACAGAATGTCATGCTTAGTGCAAATGTCTCGAAGCCTGCTTAGGTAACCCTTTGGAGGAGGGAGGACTCCCGCTGTACCAGATAACGGCTCAACAATAACAGCGGCAATGTTAGAGGCATCATGCAGTAGTACCAGCTCCTCCAATTCATCCGCTAAGTACGCACCGTGTTCAGGCATTCCTTTTGAAAAGCAATTTTCACTAAGCACTGTATGAGAAATATGATCGGCATCTACTGATTGACCGAAAAGTTTGCGATTAAAACCTATTCCCCCAACCCCTAGGCCGCCGAAGTTAACACCATGATAACCCTTCATCCTGCCTATAAATTTGCTTTTCCCAGGCTGCCCCTTGCTACGCCAATAGCCTCGCGCCATTTTCAATGCCGTATCAATAGTCTCTGAACCGGAATCTGTGAAGAAAACATGCTCCAAACCATCGGGGGTCAGCTCGACGATCTTATTGGCAAGCTCGAACGACAGTGGATGGCCAAATTGAAACCCGGGAGAGTAGTCCAGCGTTGCCATTTGCTTTGCCACCGCGCTAACGATCTCTTCACGGCCGTGTCCCGCTCCACAGGTCCATAACCCAGACAGTCCGTCAAAAATTTTCCGGCCCTGTGCGTCGGTATAATAGGTGTCTTTAGCTGACACCATCATTCGAGGATTTTTTTTGAATTGTCGGTTGCCGGTAAAAGGCATCCAATGAGCATTGAGTTCTTGTTGGCTAAACATAAACGACCTCACCCTTTTCACTTTCCAATTTAAATACCCTACTTACTGTTTACAGCCTGATCAACAGAGCTAAGCTCACACTCCCAGAGGCCTGAGCTAATCCTATAAGGTTTTACCGGTTATAACAAAGTCACCGCACCTACGATAACGGCGAGACGTCAGTTTCTCTATAAAGATTGGAAAAACTAAGAATACCACGGCCTATCCTTGAAATAAGGACACACTTTCAGCAAGGTAAAAACCTAGATGAGAATAGAGACAATAACCATCACTGTTAGCGGTCGCATCCAAAATTTAGAGATCCGCCACACACCACCCGAAACCATATTAGTAGAAGCACAATTTAATGGGGTAGACTTAAGTAATGATTGATAATAGTTTTCGCGCACTTTTACCTCGCTACGTTGCCCCCCTGATACGGCTGCTCGCAAAGCTGGGCCTGACCCCCAATCAGATAACCGTGGCTGGATTATTGATAGCGCTAGCCTCTGCTTACTTAGTTTTCCGTGGCGAGTTTATGTTGGCGCTTATCACCTGGTGGCTATCCCGCTTACTCGATGCATTAGATGGAATCTATGCTCGAGCATATGATCAAACTTCAGACTTTGGCGCATTTCTGGATATTCAGTTTGACATGCTGGCCTACTCGGCCATGGTCATCGCCTTCTATTTCAGGTTTCCAGAATTGTCTCTGCAGTGGCTAATCATTCTTTTTTGCTATGTATTATGCATCGCCGGCGCGCTCGGCCTTGGCAGCTTCGAGAGTAAACGTGGCTTAGCTGATAGTAGCCAGCGCGGTCTGCGAATAGCAGTTGGACTCGCAGAGGGTGGCGAGACAGGGATTTTTTACAGTCTGTTCCTCTTATTTCCCACTTGGCTTGCGACCACAACATGGATTTGGATCGGCGTTCTTGCAATCACAATTAGCGCTAGGCTATTGCTTGCAAAGAAGGAGTTAGGGAAAACCTGATGGGTATACTTTGATGGATTTACTTTAATGGAAATAGTACAACCAATTCTCGGACTATGTATTTTTATTGGCATCACTTTTGCGTTTTCACGAGATCACCAAAAGGTATTGCCTAAACGCGTCATTTTGGGTATCACCGCGCAGTTCGTCATCGCTTTCTTATTGCTAAGAGTCAGTTTTGTCTCCGATGGATTAATGGCGTTGAATTCTGTGGTGAGCGTACTTCAAAGTGCCACTGACAGAGCTGCGCAGTATATGTTTGGCTACGTTGCCGGAGGCCCCGCCCCCTTTGATGTTGCCAGTGCGGAAAACAGTTTCATCATCGCATTTCAAGTATTACCGTTGATCTTGGTTGTCACTGTTTTATCAGCCCTGCTGTTTCATTTCGG
>JBLHTH010000018.1:0-34255 GCA_047627195.1 Pseudohongiellaceae bacterium
ATAAAATCACCACCGCCCTCACAGGTGAGCCTACAGATACTAAGAGCCTACTGGAGCTGCTTCGTAATGCCGAGCAGGATCAGGTTCTCGATGCAGATGCTTTAGGAATCATCGAAGGCGCGTTGCAGGTTTCGAGCATGCAAGTTCGAGACATCATGATTCCGCGGTCTCAAGTCGTAACGGTTTCTTCTAAATTGCCAGTTGACGAACTAGTCGAGTTGGTGACCAACGCCTCACATTCGCGGTTCCCTGTAATTGGTGACAATGCCGACAATGTAATGGGCATCCTCCTCGCCAAAGACTTACTCCCTCTTTTACTGCAAGATAATAGCGAACGCTTTGATATTAAAGATGTAGTGCGCCCTGCTACTTTTGTACCTGAAAGCAAGCGGCTTAATGTTTTACTTAGAGAGTTTCGCGAAACCAGACACCATATGGCAATAGTCATTGACGAATATGGCAGTGTTTGCGGAGCGGTGACCATTGAGGACGTGTTGGAACAAATTGTTGGCGAAATTGAAGACGAATATGATGTAGACGACGATAGCTATATCAAAAAGTTTGATGACGAAAACCATATTGTAAAAGCACTGACACCGGTCGATGAGTTTAATGCATATTTTGAAACTGACTTTTCGGACCAAGAATTTACCACTATCGGGGGCCTGATCCTGCAGCAGTTTGGGCATATCCCTGAACGAGGTGAAACAATTAATATCGGGCCCTTCCTCGTGACTATATTGAACGCTGACAGCAGACAAATAAAGCTGCTTAAAATCACCTCAACCCTTGTTAGTGTAAGGAAGATATTGACCTAGAGTAGAGGAAAAGTGGCTCTACACGTCACTCAAAGCGCAAGCAATTTAGAGCGCTCCTAATTCAGGCGACCATGCCGCTTGACTCAACAGCCCAGCCAAGACACAGCGGGCCCTGCGCTTAGTCTGTTTATGGGCCGTCAGATTCGAGTCGGCATCTGGCAGTTAAGCGCCCTTGCATGGACCTGTAAATCCTGCGTTTTTTACACAAACCCTTACTAGTGGTGACCGTCTAGGTTATCCTTCGTTGCTACTATTATCCGCCTAGCCATTATTCTCAAAACCATGTTTCCCGTGCTATGTGCCAACCACCATTATTTGAAAAGAATATGAATAAAACTGACCCTCAATATAATCCTGCAGAAGTAGAAAAAATCGCCCAAACCTATTGGCAAGACCACGATAGCTTCAAAGTTGTTGAAGATTATACTAGGGAGAAATACTACTGCCTCTCGATGTTTCCTTATCCAAGTGGACACCTTCATATGGGCCACGTAAGGAATTATTCTATTGGGGATGCTATTGCCAGATACCAACGTATGCAGGGGAAAAATGTTCTGCAACCCATGGGGTGGGACGCCTTTGGGTTGCCCGCTGAAAATGCGGCAATGCAGAACAAAGTCCCCCCGGCCCAGTGGACTTATAGCAATATTGATTATATGCGAAAGCAACTTAAGCAGCTGGGCTACGCTTATGATTGGTCGAGAGAAGTCGCTACTTGTCACCCAGATTACTACCGATGGGAGCAGTGGTTCTTCACCCAGCTATTTAACAAAGGGCTAGTTTACAAAAAAGAATCTGAAGTCAATTGGGACCCTGTAGACCAAACAGTATTAGCTAACGAACAAGTGGTAAATGGCCGCGGATGGAGATCTGGCGCGATCGTAGAGCGGCGTAGCATTCCCCAATGGTTTGTTAAAATCACCTCTTATGCACAAGAGCTATTGGATGATTTAGATCAGCTAGACGGGTGGCCTGAAAAAGTTAAAACTATGCAGAGTAACTGGATAGGTCGCTCTGAAGGCGTTGAACTTAACTTTGAAATTGTCGGTGAAACTGACCCTGAGTTAGAAAAACTATCCGTCTATACGACCCGGCCAGACACATTAATGGGTGTTACCTATGTAGCGGTTGCGCCACAGCACCCCATCGCGGCTAAAGCGGCGGCTGACAATCAAGACTTACAGACTTTTATCGAACGTGAGAGCAAAATTAAGGTAGCCGAAGCCGATATGGCGACCATGGAAAAAGTAGGAATGGATACAGGCGTAAAAGCCATTCATCCGATAAATGGTCAAGAGGTTCCGGTTTTTATTGCCAACTTCGTTCTTATGAATTACGGATCCGGCGCAGTCATGGCCGTCCCTGGGCATGACCAACGCGATTGGGAGTTTGCCAAAAAGTATGATCTTGCTATCAAGCAAGTCGTAGCACCGATTGACGATGAAGAATGCAACCTAGATAAAGCAGCCTTTATCGGCAAAGGCATATTAGTTAATTCAGATCAATTCGATGGACTCACATTTGTTGATGCCTTCGAGGCCATCGCCTCTCATTTAGCCGCGGCTGACCAAGGCAAAAAAACGGTTAATTTTAGATTAAGAGATTGGGGCGTATCTCGGCAACGCTATTGGGGAGCACCTATCCCGATTATAAATTGCTCGGATTGTGGCTCAGTACCCGTTCCTGAAGATGAACTTCCTGTATTACTTCCCGAAGAAGTAGAGTTCGATGAAAGCGGCTCACCGCTAGGTAAACTAGCTGAATTCTACGAAGTTAATTGCCCTAAGTGTGGATCGATGGCCCGCCGCGAAACCGATACCTTTGACACTTTCATGGAATCATCTTGGTATTATGCGCGTTATGCTAGTCGCGATAATGACACCAAAATGTTGGATGACCGCGCTAACTATTGGCTGCCGGTAGATCAGTATATTGGCGGCATTGAACATGCAATTCTGCATTTACTTTACTCACGTTTTTTCCATAAGTTGATGAGAGATGCAGGCATTGTTACTTCAGATGAGCCTTTCAAGAAATTACTGACTCAAGGTATGGTGCTCAAAGACGGCACCAAAATGTCGAAATCTAAAGGCAACACTGTCGACCCTCTGCCGCTTATCGAAAAATATGGAGCGGACACAGTACGCATGTTTACAATGTTTGCGTCACCTCCTGACCAATCCCTAGAATGGTCCGACAGCGGCGTCGAGGGCAGCTACCGCTTTCTTAAGCGATTATGGAAAATAGTTGCTGAACATGACACTGTCAACAGTACTGGTATTTCCAATGCCGAGCTAAGCCCAGTCCAGAGACAGCTTCGATTAAAAACCCACCAGTCACTAGAAAAAATCAGTGATGACTATGGCAGAAGAAACACCTTTAACACGGCTATAGCGGCTACTATGGAATTGTTGAATGCGACCACCAAATTTATCGATACTAAGAAAGCACCCTTATCACACCATGATAAAATGGTCATACAGGAGTCTTTAGAAATCATAATAGCTGTCATGGCACCGATAGTCCCCCATTTCAGCCATGTATTGTGGCAACATCTAGGGCACAGCGGAGCAATCATAGATGCAACTTGGCCCGCAGTTGATCCTACAGCCTTAGCTCAGGACAGTGTCTTGGTAGTTGTTCAGGTTAATGGCAAGCTTCGGGCAAAACTGGAAGTTGCAAAAGAGTTAGCAAAAGACGAATTGGAAAAGCTCGCCCTAGAAAACGAGACAGTCAAGCGCTTTACTGATGCCGGCACTATTCGTAAAGTAATAGTCATCCCCGGTAAACTCGTGAACATCGTGGTCAACTAACATGAGAAATTTGTTGTTCAACCTTGTTATAAGCACCTGCTTACTTAGCCTCAGTGGATGCGGCTTCACGCTTAGAGGGAATGATAGTTTCACTGCGCAATTGACCAACCTCCAGCTCAGTCTAGAACAACCTAACAGTGAGTTTTCAAGGCTACTAAGAAGCAACCTTGATGCGGCTGGAGTTACCATCAACCTTATCGAGAGCATCGGTACCGCAGAGTCAGAATCGGACATAGCCCTTCTTCTCATCACAGACGAGCAAGTTGTCAGCCGACCGGTCACTGTTAATGCACGTGCACGTGCGGCTCAGTACGAACTGAGAATGTCTATCACCATAGCGCTAGGGCAAAGTGCCAGATACCTTATCGAGCCAGAATCACTAGTTGTTCAGCGGATTTATTTCGAGGACATTGAAAATATCAGTGGCAACCGCGAAGAAGTGGAAATCATATCTGCTGAAATGCGGCGTGAGTTAGTCAATCAATTGATGCGAAGATTGCAAGCAACGGAGATTTAGACCTGAAGCTCAAACCCGAACAGCTTTCTCGAGCCTTAAGTAAGGAATCAATTCCCGCCTTTTGGCTTTCCGGCGATGAACCTTTGCTTATGCAAGAAGCTGCTGACAGCATAAGACAGCATTTCCGCAAGCAAGGCTTTGATGAAAGGGACGTCTTTAACGTCGATAAAAGCTTTGATTGGAATGGTTTTCATCATGCCACCAACAACCTTTCATTGTTCGCTGAAAAGAAAATTCTAGAACTTCGGCTCACAACCGCGAAGCTAGACGACTCCGCCAAGAAAGCGCTACATCAGTATTTCGAGGCTCCGAAGAGCGATTTCATCCTGCTCATTAGCAGTCCCAAACTGGAAGCCGCTACACTTAATACAAAATGGTTTAAAGCTATTGAGTCACAAAGTGCATTGATACAAATCTGGCCGGTGAATCGCGAAGGCCTTGCCTCCTGGCTAGAACAGCGATTGCTGCAAGAAAACATTAGAGCTGACGCTACCGCGCTTGGGCTATTAATGGACAAAGTCGAGGGAAATTTGCTTGCAGCAATGCAGGAAATAGAAAAATTAAAGCTTCTTAGCGGCAATGATTCCAATGAATTAATCAACCTCGATGCCAATACTGTTATGCAGGTAGTCGCCGACAGCTCCCGTTACAACGTTTACAATCTCGTGGATTCCACTCTTAGTGGGGATCTCGCTCGAAGTCAGAAAATCTTAGCAGGCCTTCGCAGTGAAGGCCTATTTCCCTTGGTAATACTTAACGCCTTTACTCGTGAGATTCGAAGTCTCCAATCTATGGTGGAGAAACGGCAGCAGGGCCAAGGGGTTAACGCGATAATGCAGGCCTCCAGGGTTTGGTATAACCGCAAGCAACCGGTTGGAAGCGCATTGCAACGTCTAACCAGCGAAGACATTTGGCAGCTGCTGGATCACTCCAAACTCATAGACCAGTCAATAAAAGGGCTTTCAGCCCACAACCCCTGGGATGAGATTAGCCGAATGATGGTGAAGCTCAGTGGAAAAACGATCGCCACCACAGCAAGTTACTGACCATAGAAGTTGGCAGCGTAGTTATTGCGTATACTTTTTAACCTTCTCAAACCCAATTGTTGACCTGCAACTCGTAAGTAGCCAGTTGTCGCTCTCAATCAGCTCTCCTTTTGTTTTAGTAACTAGGTAACCAAGATCGCGGCGATGAAAACAGACTCCTCGCCTGAAAGTTTGGGGTCTGGCTAACGCTTACTTGAAAAACTTACCCAAACGAGAGATTTTGACCGCAAATTATTCCCGAGATAGCTCTTTAGCACGGGAGTTTTTCGATTGATGAATTATAATGCCTTTTCATTAATGGCAACGGGCGCCAGCTTTGTGCATCAGCTTGATATAAGTTTAAATTCTTTAAGAATGTTAATACTACACTTGGCTTCCTCGTTACTAAGCTTTTTGTGTATTACACCCCTCTTACTCCTTCCCCAGACAGGGTTAGGTGCAGAACTCAATGTAACCCGCAATCAACTGCCCGTAACCTTAGGACAATACCTCGATCATTACGAAGACCCAAGCCGTCTGCTTACGATCGCCGACATTCTCAATAACGACCTCGCCTGGGAACGCTCCCTAGAATCTATTCCTACCTTAGGTTTTTCTGATTCCGCTCATTGGTTCTCTATTAACATCACCAGTGATGACCTTGGCGGCAAAGAATTGGTATTAAGTACAGATTCACCTAATATCGACCTTATTCGGTTCTATATAGTGCGCAGCGATCAATCAATTGAGAGCTATGAGACTGGTGACACAGTGCCCTTTAGTCGCCAAGTAGCAAGGTTCAGAATTCCAGTCCTGCCATTTGAAATGTCCGCCTCAGGCGACACGACTCAGGTGTTTATCCGAGTTACGTCTCAATCAGGTATGGAAATACCGCTTATCCTAAGCACAATGCAAGATTTGGCATTGCAGCAGCAAGGCCAAATGGCATTTTTTGGTGGCTTCTTTGCTTTTTTCATTATTTGCTTTTTCATTTGCTGGATCATCTACTATTTCCTGAGAGACAAGCAGTTTCTCGGCTACACCTTATTTTTCGGCAGCAGTTTTATATTCTTCCTCACTCTTACTGGAATGGGAAAAGTCTGGTTTTGGGGCGAGTCCGTTGAGCTAAGCAACCGCCTGAGTTATGTATCAGGCGCAATAATGATTATAAGTTTTTGCTTGCTTGGCCAGTCGCTTAATCTCGAAAATCGATACCGAAGCAGAGCGCTTATCGTGCTGCGCTTTATCGCTTATTCCATGATCCCAACAGCCCTTTACTTCGTTTTGCTGCCGTTTGATCAAATATCTGGCAGTAACCTGCAAACAGTCATGTCACTGGGTCTATTTGTAGCTGTAATCGTTTTTATCATGGCTGGCATGGCTGCCACACAGGGGTCACGAGTTGCTCTATACCTTTTTTTCACTTGGACCCTGTTAATCATCGCGTACATTTCTATGCTTGGTTATAAATTGAATATCGTTGAAAAAAGTGGACCAGCAACGCTTATTGCTGAACTGCTGGTCATGCTGGCCGCAATCATGCTGCTGTTTGCATTGGCTGAATTTGTTCATTCCAAAAATCAAGAATTTGCGCTGGTGCGTGCTGAGACCAAAGCCAAAGGAGATTTTTTACGAAATGTATCTCGAGAATTTCTAACCCCGGTTCATTTGATATTAGCGAATTCCAAACGACTCCTCGCCGCACATTCAACCAAACTCGACACGACAACCCACGAGCATATGACGACTGTCATTAAGCAAAGTGGTCATTTACACAAGCTGATAAACGACCTTTTAGAAATGTCAGAAATAGAATCTGACAGCTTTGAGCCAGAATTCGAACTGGTAGAAATCACTGCTCTGCTTAACGAAGCTAAAGAAATGATGATACCTGCTGCTTCGGAAAAAGGGCTTAGTTTTGATACAGATTTTAGTTCTGCAAACCTATTGGTTCAGACCGACAAAGCGAGACTCCGGCACGTTCTCCTCGACCTTCTTACCAATGCCATTAAATTCACCAATAAGGGGAAAATAGAAGTAGGCTACAAAGCAGTTTATTACCAGCGAAAGTTAGGCATTGAAATATTCGTTAGTGATACAGGCATTGGCATGAGTAGCGAATTCAAGCAGAAGATTTTTCAGGAGTTTGCTCACGAAGATGGCTTCTCAGAAATCAACCCTACGAGCACCGGTCTAGGCATGGTAATTGTAAAAAGAATTGTAGAAAAGCTGGGAGGTGAAATAACTTTCGAGTCAGTAAAAGATAATGGTAGTATATTTTTCATCCGTCTACCGCTTCGAGTAAACAAACTCTAGAGCACTTACTCAATAGGCTGCTCTAGCTGATAGACTAGGTCATTAAATTCTTCTAACTTAACTTCAAACGCCTTTAGTGCGTCTGCCAATCCTTGATTGTAATAGTATGCGCCGATACTTTTAGCAAAAAAATCGAGTAGAAATTCTGCCTCAAAGCCACCTAGCTGTTGATTAAGCTCATCCTCAAAGTATTGCTTCAACTTCTCTATAATTTCGATCTTCGACTTTTCATCCAGACTAATTTCAGACATAGCATTCCTCACCATTGTTTTCGCAGAATTTACAGCGCATGTGTGATGCACTCTAGTTTCCAAAATGGAAACGTAATACTCTAATAGCCATGATTTAACCGCGACCTTTTGACAACAATTTTTTAGCAGCTACCCTAGAGTACCAACCTTTAATCTATTTCTAACCCTTTTAAGAAACGTGTTTTAACAAAAGGTTTTGAGATCTAAGATAATTTTATCGGGAAAAGCCATGATAATCGATTTAGAACGCTGTAGAAATGAAACGCCGGCTGTCAAAGAGCTTATCCATTTCAATAACGCTGGATGCTCGTTGAGCCCAACCAGCGTGACCGCCGCGGTAATACAGCATCTGGAATTAGAGCAGACTCTAGGTGGCTATGAAGCTGCGAATGCTGCCAATGAAAAAATAGATGGATTTTATTCTGAGTTCGCCTCTTTGCTAAATTGCTCTGCTACTCAAATAGCTTATATAGAGAATGCTAGTCGTGCCTGGGACATGGCTCTTTACAGCGTTGATTGGCAAGCCGGTGATCAAATCATTACTGCCGACAACGAATATGTAAGTAATTATCTGGCACTTTTGAATCTGCAGCAGCAGAAGAAAATTGAAATTGTCTTAGTACCGTGTAATAACCTAGGACACATAGACTTAGACAAGCTCCGCAGTGCGATCACTCGCCGAACAAAGATGATCGCTATAACTCACGTCTCCAGTCAACGGGGAGACATTCAACCCGCCGCTCAGGTCGGCGCAATAGCCAATGAACATGGCCTGCTGTATTTGTTAGACGCGTGCCAGTCAGCCGGGCAGATCGATCTGGACACTCAAGAACTTGGCTGCGATTTCTTATGTGGTACGGGTAGAAAATACTTACGCGGCCCCAGAGGAACCGGGTTTCTGTACGCGAGCGCACGCGCTATTGAAGACTCTAGCCCAATCTTTATTGACAACCATTCAGCTCGTTGGACTGGCCCGGCTAGTTACACGGTGAGCGTTGACGCCAAAAAATTCGAGACATGGGAACGTAATATCGCTGGCAAGATCGGTCTGGCTGAGGCTGTCAGATACGCCAACGACCTTGGCATGGACAATATCGAACTGCGAGTTCGTGCGCTTGCAAAAGAATTAAACAGTAAACTGAACTCTCTAGAGAACGTTACCGTGCTAGAACGTACAGCTGACCTTTCAGGCATTGTTACCTTTCAGAAAAAAGGAATTCCAGCTACAGAACTAGCACACAGTTTATTTGAAGGAAAAATAAACACCTCGATATCAAAACAAGAGAATGCCCAGTTAGACTTAGCAGCCAACAATGTTGGCGATGTTAACCGGGCCTCCATACATTATTACAACACATCAGATGAGATAGACCGTTTCGTTGATGCTATTGCTAAATGTTAGCTATTGGAAAAAGACAATTAGTATGGCTACCGGACAAATGAACTTGATATAAAAAGGCCATATCTTCCAAAACAGCCCTGATTCAGCTTCAGGGCTACCCAGCTTTATCTCTTCAAGTATTTCATTGCGATTCCAAATCCAGCCGCCGAATATACAGAAAGCTAAGCCCAGCAAAGGCTGGCTGACTTCCGTCGTATAAGTGACCACCAAGTCGAATAGCGCGTCAAAGTTAAACACAATGATGAGGGATATCACGGTAATCATGACCCCGAGAACAATCGAGCTAGTCTTTCGGGCTATGCCGTGGTGTTCAACGCTGTAGGCCACCGGCACCTCTAACATCGAGATAGATGACGTTAGGGATGCTATTGTCATCAAGGCGAAAAATGCCAGTGCCACAAAAATTCCAACAAACCCCATACTGGTAAACAGTTCTGGCAGCACTGAGACAATAAGCCTTGGTCCTGCGATGAGCCCACCGCCATCATCAAATATTGGCACGCCATTGGCCAATGCCACGTACATGGCCGGCAAAATTAGCATACCTGCCATCACCGCAATCCCAATATCCAAGACTGCTACAAGCCCCCCTACAACCGGTAAATTTTCAGTCTTAGGGATGTACGAGCCGTAAATAAGCATTGTTCCAACACCCAATGAGAGCGAGAAAAAAGCTTGGCCCATCGCACTCACTAACAGCTCTCGATCAAAAACTCTGGAGAAATCTGGGACTAAATAAGCCTTTAGGCCATCCATTGCACCGGGCAATGTCAACACATAGCAAATGAGCAAAACGAGAATCAAAATCAATGATGGCATAAGCCGAGAAGCCCATTTCTCAATACCGTCTTTCACTCCAGCACTAATTATCCAGACAGTCAGCATCATGAACACGACGACAAAAAAACCATTTCGCAGTACTGCGTCATTAGTCAGCCACGCCGACGCGCCATCAGCTCCGATTAGTCTGGCGATAGGGTCAATAAAAAACGCTATCATCCATCCGCTTACAATCGCATAAAAACTGAGTATGAAACTAACGGTGGTGATACCTACGAATCCAACAGCTAAGCCAAATAACTTACCTTGTTTACTGGGGGAAATTGCCTGTAATGCCGTCACCGCGTTTGCTCTGGCATGTCGCCCTATTATCAATTCAGCCATTAGTGCCGGATATGCTAAAGCAAATGCGAGGAGCAAATAGGTAAATAAGAATGCCGCCCCGCCGTTTGAAGCCGCTTGGGTAGGAAAGCCCCAGATATTACCAAGGCCGACTGCGGAACCTGAAGCGGCCATTAAAAACCCAAATCGAGAACTAAATTCCCCGCGTGCTGCAGCCATTAGCCAGATTCCTTAGAATTATTTTTATCAAGCGCAGATTATGGTTAATAACCAAGATTACCCCAAGACCGCGATTCGGTAAATCTCCCCTCTGGGAGATTCAGCTTACTACTGATCGAAGGACTCCAGTACAAATTGGTTGCTAGCCGGGCCGCTAAGAACAAATACAACGTTCGACAATATTAAAGTACTAGAACCATCGAATACTTCTAAAGAAGGGATTGTTAATCTGCCATCGGAGGTTGTGTAACGGGCTATTCCATCGAAGCTATCTTTCTTGCTTATTATACTTTTGGCATCAACTTCGATTATTACTTCGCCAGCCGTTGAGACAGTACTAAAGTCCAGCGCAAGTAAAATGGCGCCATTATCTACACTGACGACACTAAACAATTTGCCTGACCTTACCTCATAAACATGGGGCGCGCCGCTGAACCGCTCTACCACTTCGGCATTGGTATAAACAAAACTTGAAGGCCCTTGATAGGTTGGAGTGATAAAGGGAGCATCGGGCGTGTTAGCGCCAAGATTAACAGAAGGTAACAGAGCAATAGCATCTAAAACTTGCATACCATCGCCAAGTACATTTGCGAACACCGTGAAACCGCCGTTGCTACTGTCTAAGGTGCCGCTATTATCAACTAGATTTACAAACCATTGAGTCGTTGCGCTATCTGGGTCACCGTCTAGTTTCGCCATAGCGACGGTGCCGCGCGTATTTGACACGTTGAACTCATTCACGACGGCGGGGTCGGACACTACAGGTATCGGACCTACAAACGGCTGAAAAGTAAATCCCCCGCCTTGTACAACAAAACCAGGGATAACTCGATGCAGATAGGTAGAGTCGTAAGCTCCTCTATTGACATAATTTAAGAAGTTCTGGACGCTGGCAGGAGCTATGTCATCGAGGAGTTCTATAGAATAGTCGCCTAGGCTGGTGTTTATCCTAACAATTGTCCCCGCGAACACTGTTGGAACCACAGAAAAACTGACCAATAGGCCAACGAAGACCTGAGTTAAATTCCAGCATCTTACTGTTTTAATCACTCTTCATACCCCAAAATATTTATTGACAGTCCTTTTTACAAGACCGGAGCAGCATAGGTTAAGTTCCTTCAATATTCAACTCTATAAGCCATTAATATTGATCAATATTTTTAGAATTAGGCAGAGCAATCAAGCATTTTTTTTGCTCACTTTTGACAAATCCTCTATACTCCTGATATTGACAGTTACACCTGTTTTTGTCTAATCGTTCAGTTAATTGCAAGGCATTCTTAGTGACAGAAAGTACCTCAGGCTATCAATCCAGCTCGCGCATCTCACACTCCTCATCCGATTCCACAGAAAGCCAATCCAAGCTCTCAGTAAAGCCGCAGCGCCCAATGGGGATAGGAATTGATTTCGGCACGTCAAACAGTGCTGCGGCGCTTTTTGATGGCGAAAAGGTTCATTTAGTGAGACTGGAACATCATTCTATCGTGATGCCTTCGGCCACCTATATAGACAAGAACTTTGGCATTGTCACAGGACAAGAAGCCATCAATTCCTATATTGAAGGCAATACTGGGAGAACCGTTGAACTAAGCGCCGAAGTGCTTGGTGAAGGCCGTTCAACCACAGGACAAATCGGCGATGGCGGTCTTCCTGAAGAGGGCTCAACTGAGCTGGTATATGGACAATCGTTTGTAGATGGGGGACAAACGGGCCGTCTGTTTAGAGGAATAAAGAGACTTCTTGGTGGGTCAGACAGCCAGCGCTTAATGGTCTTCAATCGTCCATTCAGACTAGTTGCCTTGATCACTCCTCTGCTTGTAAGAATTAAGAAAAGCATTGATGCCCAAAGTAAACAAATTGCTGGCGCAAAGACTAAACACGCTTGTATTGGCCATCCAGTTAATTTCGAAGGCCAAAAAGAGGACAAGAATAACGCCGCACTGAGTATGCTTTCAGAGGCCTATGGCTATGCCGAGTTTAAAGAAAAAACATATTTCGCGGAACCTATTGCCGCCGCCTTGAGTTACCTGCACGACAACCCTGGCGAGAAAAAAGACAGATTGTTAGCTGTAGATTTTGGCGGTGGCACCTTGGACTTGTGTATTCTTCAGCATCGAGATGGAGACTACGAAGTAATAGCAACTCACGGTGTAGGCTTAGGTGGAGACCATATTGACCAGCTACTATTTAGGGAGCTGTTGTTTCCTCTTTTAGGTAAAGGAGAGCGCTGGAGACGTCCAGGCGAGGACAGAGAAATTGAGACACTCTTCCCTTTCGAGCAATACGAAGACCTTATTTTGAACTGGGCTGTTAGTTACATGCTCAACCAGAATCAATACACTACACCTGTGATGAAACGAATGGCACTAGGTGATGAGGGCGCAGCAAAATACAGAAGACTCTACGATCTTATTAAGAACAATTATAGCTATCTGGTATTTCAAACTTTAAAAGACTTGAAGGCTACTTTGTCAGATCAAACTGAGGCTCGTTTGGACATACCAGAACTGGACATTGAATTTACGGTAACCAGAGCCCATTTTGAGGAGCTTATTGGATCTGCTGTAATAGATTTTGAAGGTGCTATAACGCAGGTATTGAAGAATGCCAACTTACATTCAGACGAAATAGATTTAGTAATTCGCACCGGCGGGTCCTCACTGATTCCTGTAATCAAGCAATCTCTTAATCAATCTTTCCCTAATAAAGTGGTAGAGCACGACCCTTTTACATCAGTCGCCGCAGGTCTGGCTATTGCCGAGTATTACGGATTGGGTGAGGGAGAGTCCCAGAAGATCAGGTTAAGTTAAGCTGCGGGGTTCGTTTTTGAGCTAAGGTTTTAGGCTAAGCCGCTTAACTTGCGCGCCCCCATCGAACAATACGCTATATACTTCGCCTTCTCGGTCGACGTTGACCAGATTAGATTGATCTGGCCACACATCCCGCAAAGCCATGTTTACCATAGTGAAGGATTCAATCGAGTCAATAATACTCGTTTCTTGATACACCCAAAGAAACTGGCCATCGACCTCCGCGCCAACGTAATTCAACGCAATTGCTATCACTTCACCGCTGGCGAGTTCTGCCTCGATTGAAAACCGGTTGATTACATAGCTGCTAAAAAGCTCTCTAGATTCAGCGGATTCTAAGAGGTTTTGACCTACGCCAAAAACTTTGGCCGCAGCATGCTCTGCATCGTGAACCAAAAACCGGTGCATGACTTCAATGTTCTCGTTAGCCGGATTAAAAACGATGCGGGTTACAGCGGTTTTCTGCTCATGGGCAAAACTGCCAGAAATCACGAACGCGCATATGAAAGCGCTGAGCGTTCGCGAAGTATTGTGCGAACGCTCAGTTAGAGTAGACAGATTAACTGCCACCCTCGTCCTCAGTTTCGGCTTCGGCTTCGGCTTCGGTTTCGGTTTCGGTTTCGGTTTCGGTTTCGGTTTCGGTTTCGGTTTCGGTTTCGGTTTCGGCCTCGTCGTCTTCGGTTTTCAGCTCAGTTTTAATATCTTGCATGACATCTCGGCTGATAAGACCCGGACGGCCATCGGACTTAAAGTTCTCGATCCTTGAAGGAATAATTCGACGCGGGTAATAGTTGTTTTCCATGTCAACATCAGCAGTTTCTTGCAGTGGATCGATTACGATACTCACAACATCTTTCTCGCTGACCATTAGCTTTTTAATATTTCGTGCGTCGCGGCGCCAAACTTCCGCAGGAATCCGCATTTCTTCGGAGGAGCCATCGGCAAACTCTAGGTTCACGATTACCGGCATCACCAAGCCACCTAGATTCGATAACTCCAGAATGTAGTAGTTAAGCTTTTCATCAATAGCCCGGTCCAGAGTTGTACGCTCCCAATCTTCTAGGCCTTCCAAAAAACTGTTGTAGCTATTTCGCTCTTTATTGGTCACCGTGAATTGATCGTTATCGTCGTAAAAATCTCTCACATCGGGATTGCGTTCAACCCAAGTCTGCAGACCTTCTTGACGATTCCTATCATTATAGATTGACGGTGGCTGTGTCTTCGCAGACTCGCGCTGGCGAGAATAATCAATATCAGGGTCATGAGTATCCATTTGCATTTGGTAAACTTTATCCAAAGAAATATCTACATGATCGGTGGTATAAAACCAGCCTCTCCAAAACCAATCTAAGTCAACACCGGACGCTTCTTCCATGGTTCGGAAAAAATCTGCAGGGGTGGGACGTTTAAACTCCCATTGCTGCGAATACTCTTTAAAAGCAAAATCAAACAGTTCACGGCCCATTATCGTTTCACGGAGAATATTCAGGGCCGTGGCAGGTTTGCTGTATGCGTTTGGCCCCAATCTCAGCACTGTGTCTGACTGGGTCATAACAGGAACCTGATTAGAGGACTTCATATAATCTGCTATGTAGCGAGGCTCAACACCCCATGGGATTTCAGCATCCCATTCTCGGCTAGCAACCGAATCCAAATAGCTGTTTATCCCTTCATCCATCCACGTCCATTGACGCTCATCAGAGTTCACAATCATCGGAAAGTAGAAGTGGCCTACCTCGTGTATTACTACCCCGATCATGAAGCGTTTGTCAGCGAGCGTATAAGTTCGCGACCCGTCATCCTGCAACTCTGCGCGCGGGCCGTTGAATGTGATCATTGGGTATTCCATTCCACCAACAAACCCAACATTCACTGACTGGGCGGTTGGATAAGGAAAGTCGAATGAAAAGCGGCTGTATACTTCTAAGGTATGAATTACAATTTCGGTAGAGAAGTCAGACCAAAGCGCGCCACCTTCTTTAGGGTAGAACGACATCGCCATGATTAGTTCTTGGTCTGCACCTTCTTGGTTGTATCCCTTCGCATCCCAGATAAACTTACGCGACGAAGACCAAGCAAAATCACGCACATTCTTGGCAACAAATTTCCATGTTTTGGTGTCGCTAGTGCCTGCCTCTTCATTTTCTAAAGCCTCCTCAGGCGTCACGATATAAACGGGTCTTGCCGCTGTTTCAGCTTCCTCCAACCTTTCCCGCTGGGCAGCTGTTAGTACTTGATTGGCATTTTGAAGCTCGCCTGTAGCAGAAACTATATGGTCCGCCGGCACTGTCATCGCAACTTCATAGTCACCAAATTCAAGTGTGAATTCTCCTGAACCAAGAAACTCCTTGTTAGTCCAGCCTTCGTAGTCGGTATAGGCAACTAAACGAGGGAACCATTGAGCTAGTGCGAAGATGTAGTTGTCACCCTCTCCCTCTTCTGGGAAATGTTCATAACCGCTTCTTGGCCTTAGTACATCTCCGTCGACTATGTTGTAGCTGTAATCAATGGAAAACTCGACATCTTGTCCTGACTCTAAGGGCCGCGCCAAATCGATGCGCATCAATGTGCCAACAGTGGTATGGCTCAGATCGTTTCCGCTACGATCGGTAACCGAAATAATCTCATAGCCCAAATCAGAGTCTTCCATGTATTGCATTCTGCGCAAATAACCAAGGCTTACTCGACCTGCAGTATTGTCGGATGCATCGGGACTCGGACCGCCGAAAACAGAGCTAGTCTGCTCCATGGAATCGCTGCGAAAGCGATTTTGATCAAGCTGCAACCAAAGGTACCTGAGAGTGTCCGGTGAATTATTCTGGTAGTTGATGGTCTCGGTGCCACTCAGAGACTGAGTAGATTCATCAAGAGTGACCTCTATGTTGTAGTCTACTTCTTGTTGCCAGTAATCATGCCCCGGGCTTCCCGCCGCATTTCGATAAACGTTGGCAGTTGGCAGAACTTCATCAAGCTGCCGAAACTTGTCTTGATAAGTTCCTTTGGTTTGTTGGATTCCTTGAGCCAAAGCAGAACCACTAGTAAAAGCAAAGACTAGTGAATAAGCTAGTAAGGTGAATTTTTTCATTTAACAACAATCTCCAGGTGAACAGCTTGGAATTTCGATGGTGTGTATATTGATAGGATATAGTACCTCGTTTTGGCACTATTGCGACCCTTGTGATCATCAATTTAGTGACCAATTTCGGCTAAATACTGACTAAACATAGCACGCCTCATTGTCGTTCACTTTAGCTGCCAAGTGACTGACTTATGACGCTTTAAAGGACCAAAATGGATCTCATTCTTTACGCTATCCCGTTCTTTTTCTTAATGATTTTTATTGAACTGGGCTATGGCACTTGGCGCGGCCGCAACACCTATCGGCTCAATGACACCATTAATAGCCTCTCGATGGGTAGCCTAAGTCGCCTGCAAAGCTTGGTGATCCTCGGATTCTCGGGAGCAATCTACGAATGGACGGTTACGAATTATCAATTTTCGCAATTGCCAGATACCGAAATCTGGGTATGGACAAGTTGCTTCATTGGCTATGACTTTGCCTACTATTGGAAGCACCGCTTTGGCCATGAGGTCGCGCTTTTTTGGGGGTCTCATGTTGCTCACCATCAAAGTGAAGACTACAACCTTGCAACCGCCCTGCGCCAAACTAGCATCGATTTTTACGGCTTTCTGTTTTACCTGCCATTTTTTGTTCTAGGATATCCGGCAGAAATTTTATTTACCGTCGTCAGCCTCAATTTAATTTATCAATTCTGGGTCCACACGCAGCACGTACCTAAGCTAGGACCTATAGAGTGGGTCTTCGTCACACCATCAAATCACCGTGTTCATCATGCTCGAAACGCATCCTACGTCGATAAAAATTACGGCGGCGTCTTCATATTCTGGGACCGGCTATTTGGAAGCTTTCAAGATGAGCTAGACTCAGAACCGGTAGTTTTTGGCCTGCGTAAACCCCTTAACAGCTGGAATCCTCTGTGGGCAAATATTCACGTTTACTGGCGCTTAATTCTCGACTTAATAAAAGCGCCAGGACTAATCAATAAATTGAAAATTAGCTTTATGCCCCCAGGATGGCAGCCAGAAGGGATCAAAACCAGCTGTCAAAATGCCAACAGCCCCGTCGATCTCACCGCTAAATTCGATCCAATCATCCCCAGTTTCACTGCCTACTACGTGCTAGCCCAGTTCGTTTTCACTACAGCTATCAGCCTGTTTGTGCTCATAAATTCATCTACTTTGAGCTATGGAGTACTTTGGTTAGCAGTTGTGACCTTCGCCTTTAGCCTCTACGTACACGGCATTTGGCTAGAATCAAAACCTTTTGGCTTCCGCTTAGAATTAGCACGGCTCGTCATCATTGGAATATGCTGCCAACCATTGTTTTCTGGAACACTTATGGCTGGGCTAAGCGCTATCTGGATAGCGCTATCTTTAATATTGGTTTCTGCCAGGCGAGTCGCTGACATTCACAAGCTAAACTCACCGCTGGCAAGGTAGAATTTTTGCTTGTGGCACAACAGACTGAGGTAAGGAATGAGTTTTTTACAATCATTGAAGATTCTTGAAATTTCTAATGCCTGCTCATTTCTTAGCATCACACTCCTGCTGTAATGTCTAGCAAGACAGCTGGCAGGAAGCAGTTGCCCCTATGCCGGGGGCATTTGTAGAATGCTCCTTCTATAATTCGCAAAGGGAATTGGACAGTTTAACTTAAGAAAAAATTACACTGCTCTCAGCAGGGGGTTCTCACAAGTTACCGCCTCCCCAGTTAACTTAACGTCTTGCTTCATTAACAACGAGCTCTACCGCTTCACTCCCGCGATTGATTATTTTATACGGGCTAGCTGCATCCCGCCAAGCCCATTCCCCCATCGCAAGAAGCTCTTTAGTGATGCCATCACTTCTTGTTACGTGAACTTTACCGTCGCTTACCTGCACTACAACATTCGGGTTAGCCAAGGTTTGAATCGCTGTTTCAGCACCTGCTTCTAAACGAATGCGGTAAGAGCGAAACCAAGGGTTTTCAACGTCAGGCTCAACAGTCAGCCCTTTAGCTTTGCCCGCAGCAACGTTTGGAACACCTGCCCCATAATTTGTTAACGCAATGATTCTAAATAAACCAGGACCTTCGTTAGTCACCTCATGAGTCAAGTTTTCTTCGATGTAATCTGTATTTCCTGCGACGCGACCGAATAACGGACCCTCACCATTGCTTATGAAGGTATAAAGTATTGCCGCGTTATGGGTATGAGGGAGCGTCATATCTCCTGAATTAATTTGCACATCCAACAAGTAAATATCGCCATCGACATGTACGGTCCTATGTCGAGGTTCTTGTAATATGGGAACTACTCGCTTGCCAACGAACTCGTTCTCTTGAGCGCTTATGACAATCAAATTTACTGATGCAAAAACAGTTACAAGCAAAGTAAGTAGCACCACGTTGGATCTATTACGCATAGCCTATTCTCCTGGCAGTTATTATTATTTCCGGTGGGTAAGAACATTTATCCGTTTAGCGGCACAATGAAGTAACCACCGGGTCAAAGCTCAAAATTGCCGTTATCGATTTAAAGGAAACTCATATAACAAGGCCCCAGTTTCACGCGAACGGATCTCAAACTGAGCCTGGTAAGCACTACCTACTGCCTGTGTAAAACTGGAACCATCGTCGAGATTAGCTATCACAAAGACTAACTGACCTGACATGCTACTCAGGGGAGGCAGGGCTAAGGGTAAAAACAAAACATCATCAGATTCTGACACCAAACCTCTTACCGCCGATTCGACAGTTAAACCGGAGCCTGGCACAGTGTTTCGAACAGCCCTAAACAACGAGTTTTCCCCGTTAGCATCAACCATTCTGAGAAAAATATTTACCTGTGCAGTAAATATACTTTTATTAGTTACGCGAATTCGGGGAGTGTAAATTGGATAGCTAAAACCAACTTCAACTAGCCCATTGCTAGAGCTGTCGGTGATAAGTTCGCTAGTAAGCTGTTCAGCGGTGAACCCAACACCGGCCTGACTAGGCATGATCAATAAGTAATACAGAAAAACGGGGACGACCGCTGGCAAACAAACCACAGCAATATAGCTACCAGGCTTTTTAGAGAATATTCGGTTCAATGGGTAAACAGCGACCAGAGCAGACACTATGCCCAAGCTTAATATTAACGCTCTTACCAATAAAGACTGAGCGCCGATTTGTGCGGGATTTTGCGATACAAAAATTACTACGGCAGTTGCCAGAACCAATGCGGCCAAACTGACCGCGATCTGTTGCAGGCTAATTTTCATAGTACCTTGCCCGTTTTGCTAAAGGCTAGGATATAGCCTCACCATGAGCCTGCTTATCAGCATGATAAGAAGAACGTACCAGAGGGCCGCTTGCAACATGAGTGAACCCTAGCTTCTCTCCAAACTCTCGAAGCTCCTCAAACTCATCAGGGTGCACGAATCTCTCTACCCGCAAATGATCTTTACTGGGCTGCATGTATTGACCTAAGGTAATCATGTCTACGTTGTGATTTTTGAGATCTCGAAGGACTTCTTTAATCTCATCGATTTCCTCGCCTAAGCCCAGCATCAAACCTGATTTAGTAATCACCTCAGGACAACGTTCTTTGTAAGCTTTTAACAAATCTAACGACCATTGATAGTCAGCACCTGGCCTCGCCTTTTTATAAAGACGGGGCACCGTTTCTAGATTGTGGTTAAACACATCTGGCGGCGTGTGCTGCAAAATATCCAATGCAATTTCCATCCTGCCCCTGAAATCAGGTACTAGAACTTCCACTTTAGTATTTGGATTAAACTTTCTAGACTCAGTAATACAATTAGCAAAATGCTGGGCCCCGCTATCTTTCAAATCATCCCGGTCTACCGAGGTGATAACAACATAGCTTAGCCCCATTTCTTTGATCGCTTCAGCAAGCTCCCTAGGCTCGTTTTCTGCCAGAGGCTTAGGCTTGCCATGAGCGACATCACAAAAGGGACAGCGACGAGTACAAATATCACCCATGATCATAAAAGTAGCTGTCCCATTGCTGAAGCATTCACCAAGATTGGGACAAGCCGCTTCTTCACAAACCGAAGACAATTTATGCTCTCTCAGCTTTTGTTTAATGTGTTTAATTTTGGGCGAAGTTGGAATCTTAACCCGAATCCAAGGCGGCTTAGCCAGTAAGTCTAAAGTTGGTATAACCTTCATTGGGATGCGGCGAACTTTATCCGCTCCCCTGAGCTTCTCGCCCTCTACCATTACATTTCGACGAATTCTTTCTGCCATGACATTAATTCCTAATTCTATTCTCTAGCCGCGTATTGTTACTGTTTTGAATATTCAGCACTGTAGCCTAATTGCACCAGCAGCTCATCACAGAGCACTTTGCTGGCTTGCTGCATTAACATCTCTGCCTCAGGCTGGAAATCAGCAATCTGACTAACGGCCAAATTTGAGAAACCGCAGGGATTGATCCCCGCAAAAGGCGTCAAATCCATATCAACGTTAAGGCTCAGCCCGTGGTAACTCCAGCCGTTTTTGATTCTAAGCCCCAGCGCCGCTATTTTAGCATCATTCACATATACACCGGGAGCTTTCAAGCGAGTTTGAGCGTCAATACCGAAATGTCGAAGTGTTCTTATAAGGCTTTGCTCAATCAAATCCACCATTCCTTTACTGCCTAGCTTGCGCCTGCGTAGATTGAGCAGAAAATAAACTACCAGCTGACCTGGGCCGTGGTAGGTGACTTGACCACCACGATCGATCTGAACCACGGGAATTTTACCGGGATTGAGGATGTGTTCGCTTTCGCCAGCTTGTCCTTGCGTATACACAGGCTTGTGAGACAAAAACCAGAGCTCATCTGCCCGGCGGCTTTCGCGGGGGGTGTTGGCCGCAAGGTACTGCATAGACTTCCAGATTGGAATGTAATCTTGCAAACCTAAGCGGCGCACAATCAACTCTGGCTGATTTTCAGCGGTGCCCGGGACTGCGACGGCGCTGAAACTTTTATACTGTAATAACTGCAACCTACAGCACCATCTTGAGGCCGGGCAGCTTTTTTAAATCTTCAAAAATATTCCCTAATTGCTCAACACCGGTAGCTGTTATTGTCACCCGAACAGAGACATAGCTGTTAGCTTTGCTCGGCATAATTTCGATTAAATCAGAATCTATTTCACCGGTGTGCTGTTCAACCGCCTTCACAGCAAGGATATGAAAATCGACGCTAGCGATACCTATAATCTTTATGGGGTAAAGACAGGGAAACTCAATTTTGGGTGCTTCTTGCTCAGCTGGAGGCTTATCTGTAGCCATTTAGAGTCTCTTTAACCTGAAAAAATGCCGCCAAAAAGCAATGACAACCAATCAAGGAAGCGTTTTAGCATCCCACCTTGTTCAACACCCTGCATTGCAACTACGTCGCTTTGAAATATAACACTGTCATTCAATACAACGTTTACTACACCCATTATCTGTCCGCTATCGATAGGCGCTCGAATGATTTCATCGACATCAACAGTCGCCGCCATCTGCTCCCCTTGGCCTCTAGGTATAGTGACATAGACTTCTTCGTCAATACCTAAATCCAGTGCATCTTCTTGACCAGAATACACCGGTACATTAGCGAGCACTTGTCCCTTCTCATACAGCTTATGGGTCTCAAAATAGCGAAACCCATAGGTTAATAGCTTTTGCGTTTCAATAGCACGGGCATCTTCGCTGGCGGTACCCATAACAACAGAAATTAGGCGCATTCCCTCTCGCTCGGCGGATGACACCAAACAGTAACCAGCAGCTTCGGTCCAACCAGTTTTCAAACCATCAACGTTTCGATCTCGAAACAGCAGTGTATTGCGATTTGATTGGCGTATCTCGTTGTAGGTGAACTCTCTCTCCGAATACATCGGATAAAAATCCCCGTGCCTAGCGATAGTGGCTTGAGCAAGCAAAGATAGGTCACGGGCTGACATTGTATTGAAATACAGCTCGGTATCTAAGCCACTGGCATTCATGAAAAAGCTCTGCTCCATGCCAATCACTTCGGCATATTGATTCATCATATCAGCAAACGCTTCTTCACTACCGGCAATATGCTCAGCCATAGCGACACTGGCGTCATTACCTGACTGAATAATGATGCCTCGGAGTAAGTCCTCAACACTAACTTGGGTGTCCACGCCAACAAACATCTTCGAGCCTTCCATGCGCCAAGCTTTTTCACTGATATGAACGAGATCGGCGAGCATTAAATTACCACTGATTATTTCTTCAACAGCAATATATGCGGTCATGATTTTGGTTAAACTTGCAGGCGGAAGAGCTTCTTGTGAGTTTTTTTCGACAATCACATGCCCTGTTGTCGCATCAATAAGTATATAGCTTGAGGCCGCAATATCAGGCGCCCGCGGAATTATGGCGGGAGCCGCGCTCGCTGACAATGAGGCGAATATTAGCAAAAAAGCCAGCCCCAGTTTTGAAGCTGAGTTTGAACTAAGTGGCAAAATGAATTGATCAGCTAATGATTGAAGATTAAACATTAAAAATTAGTTTCCCTAGGGATTAAAGAACTCAACGGTGTGGGGTAGTGTAACAAATACAGAGACAACAATCGTGGCTATAATCATGGCTAAAATTAGAGTCATAGTTGCGACCTTAGTTGTGGCTATAACCGTAACTAAAATAGTAACAACAAATTGACAACCATCGAACCAACAAAAACATCAATAGCTCAGATATGTCTATTCGGTCACTGTATATGGACTTCCTAAATTGGCTGCGGCAACGCGCTGACTTAGACGACCGATCTCATTTGTATCCATCAGTGGTCCTATCCTTACGCGATGCATCTCTCCATTATTTACGGTCTCTACGCTACGAATAAATACCGGCCTATCGGTCAAGTTACGCAATTTCTGAGAGAGCTTCTCTGCAGCCGCGCGATGAGAGAAAGATCCGACTTGTAAGTATTTGCGAGCGCTTGAGTTACTGCTTATTTGAGCCGCATTAGACTGCGCTCCTGGAGAACTTGTGCCGTCACCTTTAGCTATTATGGAATCTAATTGAACTCTCGCGGTCCCTCTATCGGCATAGCCTAGCTTAACCGCCGCTGCGTAAGAAAGGTCAACTAGCCTGTCTCCGTGAAAAGGCCCTCGGTCGTTAACACGCACAACGATACTTCGATTATTGTCAAGATTGGTCACTTTTAAAAAACTGGGGATTGGCAGAGACTTGTGTGCCGCCGACGCAAGATACATATCAAAGACCTCTCCATTTGAGGTCTTGTGACCGTGAAACTTCTCGCCATACCAAGATGCCACGCCACGCTCGCTGTAGCCTGCTTCTGTGGCCATCACATTATAAGACTTACCGAGCACAGTGTACGGACTTCGGTTGCCCGCTCTGGTGCGCGTTATAGGAACAGGAATAATCTCTGCCACAGATGACATGTCGATATTTCGAGTCGGCGCCCTATCTTGGTTAATACTGTAACGGCCGCTATTTTCCTTTATCACAGGTAACATCGGTGTGCTGCTACAGGCTGTCAGCCCGGTGAGAGTTAGCAACAACACAATAAATTTGAAAAATGTCATATGACACCTGATTAAATAGTTAACTAGAAATGGAGCCTTAATTATGTAGCGTCCAATTGTCTGTTTTTTTTAACCTTTTTACGCTCGTTGAAGACGAAGCACACAATTTTGGGGTTGATCTTATTAGTGTGAAATTGGTCAAAAAGCAGCAGCAGCGACAACAACCGTTAACCCAGCCGATCGCGACCATGGGTTTGAATCGACATCAGTAAGCCAAAGCCAACAAAAAGAGTCACTACCGAAGTACCACCCCGACTCATTAGCGGCAAAGGCAACCCGATTACGGGCAATATGCCAGACACCATGGCCATATTGACAAACACATAGAAGAAAAACGTCAGAGTTATGCTGCCCGCTAACAAGCGACTAAACATATCGCTGGCTGAATAGGCAATGTAGCACCCCCGCAGCAGAACGAAGAAGTACAGAGTGATAAGAAACAGTATGCCCAGCAAACCGAACTCTTCCGCTAGAACTGCCAAGATGAAATCGGTATTGCTTTCCGGTATAAAATCTAAATGAGACTGAGCACCATTACCGTAGCCTTTACCATAAACTCCACCAGAGCCGATGGCGATTTGTGACTGGATGATATTATAGCCAGCCCCTGTTGGATCTCGATAAGGGTCAATAAAGGTCAAAATTCGATTCTTCTGATGGTCTTTTGCTAGAAAAATAAACCATGCTGGGGACGCCATTAAAAGCGCAACAGCGCCGCCAATAACAATACGCCAGCGAATCCCTGCCAGCAAAACTACAAAAACACCCGACATACAAACCATCATTGCGGTTCCCATATCGTTTTGCACAATAATTAATCCTGCCGGCAACAGTATCATCGCCGCAGACCAAAAAAGATGCTTAAACCGCGGTGGTAGCGGCCTACTTGCCAAATACCAAGCAAGCAACATCGGCACAATAAACTTCATTATCTCCGACGGCTGAAAGCTTGGCAGTCCCGGCAAATCCAGCCAGCTTTTGGCGCCGTTTGCTTCAACGCCAATAACCAAAACCACTCCGAGAAGCGCTATGCCTGCAGCGTACACAGAAGGTGCCCAACGCCGATAAAAATGGACATTAAACTGAGCCACGATAAACATGACAATCAGACCAACAAGCATAGTTAATGCCTGCCTTCTTACCACCACCTCATCACCGTCACTTGCACTGAAAAGTACCATCAAACCAAAGCAGCAAATCAACACGATACCAACAAGCAAAGGTGGATCGATGTGCAACGTTCGCCAGATTGCGAAAGAGTGTTTGGATCCCGTTTGCAAGCCATTGGATTGCCGGACAAAGTCTTGCTTAATCATCGGCTTGGCTTATGAGTTGCTCTGGGTCTAAAGCAGCAAAGTCTATCTGCAAAATATCCAGCAAATAAGCATCCGTCACCGCTTTAGCGATAGGGCCGGCTACGCTGCTGCCGTGCAAGCCATTTTCGACGAACACCGCGATAGCGATTTGCGGCTCAATGAATTCATTTTGAGCCGGGGCAAAGGAAATAAATAAACCGTGATCTTGATTTAGATCTGAAACCACGATATCGGTGCTTGAAAGAATCTCCTGACTGATACCCACAACCTGAGCAGTACCGGATTTACCGGCCATTTTGTAACTCATGTCTCGATCTTTTTGCGCGATGGCTTCGTAGGCGGTGCCATAGTCGCGGAATGTTTTAGAGTAAGGCCTGTGCACTACCATCGTCATCGATTCTTCGATGTATCGCCAGTAGTCTGGGTCGTTGACCATGACATCAGGAACGGGATTTTCAATGACGGGGCTAAACTCCTCACCGTCAATAGCCTTAATTAGTCTTGGCTGCACTACCTTACCTTTGTTCGCAACTATAGATGTTGCTGTTGCAAGCTGAAGCGGAGTCGCCCACATATCACCTTGCCCGATCGATGCATTGATTGTATCTCCCGGATACCAAGGCTCGCCCCTTGCGGCCCGCTTCCACTCACGCGATGGCAACAGTCCAGTTCGGGCATACCCTATATCGACTGCAAAATTTTCACCAAAACCGAACAGTGACATAAAACCATGCATAGAATCGATGCCCATTCGATTAGCCAAATCATAGAAAAATGTATCGCAGGATTGGAAAATGGCCTTCTGCAGATCGGTAGTACCGTGACCACCACCTGCAGCTGTTCTTCTAGTCCAATCTCCCCAACGGTATGAAACGCCGGGCAGCTTAAAATACCCGGGGTCCTCAATAGTAAAATCATAATCAACAAGTCCCTGATGCAGACCGGCTAGACCAAGGAAAGGCTTGATAGTTGAACCCGGTGGATAGGGATTAGTGCTTCGGTCAAATAAGGGTGTATTGATTTTATCGGTTACAAGCACATCGTAATCTTTGTTACTGATACCGGTAACAAATAGATTAGGATCAAAACCGGGCTTGCTAACCATTGCCAAAATCCCGCCAGTGGCAGGATCGATCGCAACTATTGCTCCGCGGTAATCACCAAGTGCCTCTTCAGCAGCCGCTTGTAAACGACTGTCTAAATGCAAAGTAATATTCTTGCCTGCCACCGGGTCGGTGCGATCGAGCCTTCGCATTACCTGACCGCGGTTATTTTTCTCGACGATCTCATAACCAACCTTACCATGGAGCAAATCTTCGTAAGTGCGCTCTATGCCAGTCTTGCCGACGTGATTCGTACCGCCGTAATTCTCTCGCTCAAATTCATCGAGCTTATCTAGTTCTTGACGATTTATTTCAGAGACATAGCCCACAGAGTGAGCAGTAAGATCGGCAAAAGGATAGCTGCGAACAAACTGTGGCTCGATCGCAACACCTTCCAGCAAATGTGAATTTACCGCTATTCGTGACTTTTCTTGATCGGTTAAAACATAGCGCAAAGGCACTGAAGTAAACGGAACCCTATTACGTTCCAAGCGCTTCATAAACTGATCCCTGTCATCTGCGGTCAGATTAATAAGCGTCGCAAGCTGATCCAAAGTAGCGTCCAGATCACCAACCTGCTCGCGAACAACGGTGAGATTGAAAATCGGCTGGTTGTCTGCCAGTAATTTACCACTGCGATCGAAAATCAGCCCGCGTGCCGGAGGTACATATTGGGAATGAAGTCGATTGCCATCTGAGCGCGCAGAAAAATACTCATATTGGCGAACCTGAAGATCAAGCACCTTGCTTAGCAGCAATGCGAATAAGAGGATTATGAGCACGCCAGCGACCAATAGACGGCGATTAAACAAATGCCGCTCAGCTTCGTGATCTTTGAGCTGCCATTTAGCTGCCATTTACCGATGATTCCAGTTTAGTAGAGAGTTTACTGACACGCGTTGAATTCCTGTTGTTCAGTTTAGTCGGCATCTAGGCTTTGCGCTAAAGACTTTACATACCGAAGATTGGACTAAACTCTTGCGCAATAATTCAATTATTACCCACAAACGCCTTGAAACTAAAGGGCCTTGGCAGAGAATTAGGCCCTTTTTACAATAAATCAGAAAAAAGCCACAATTGTGAGGCACTAAACTTGGCATCCCTATTCTCGATGATAGGGATGACCTTTCAAAATGCTGTGAGCTCGGTAAATTTGTTCGGCGAGGATTACCCGCACCAGTGGATGAGGGAGCGTAAGTGCTGATAGAGACCAAAGTGCGTCAGAATTGTCTCTACATGCGCAGCTTAAGCCATCGGGGCCGCCGACTAAGAGGCATAAGTCTCGCGCCTCAAAGTTGAGCCTTTCAATCTGTGCTGCTAGCTGCGGGGTGTCCAGAACTTTGCCAGTAACTTCAAGTGCCACTACATAACTGTTAGTTGGCACTTTCGCTAGCAACTGCTGGCCTTCTTTATCAACATAGGTTTTGATCGATTGCGACTTCGAGCGTTTAACTAATGGAATCTCTAAAAATCTAAGGGGCAACTCTCTGCCCAGACGTTTAATGTATTCTCCAGTCGCCTGTTGTACCCAGACCGGCATTTTGGTGCCCACTGAGATTACATCTATTTTCACTAACTAGGCGTAACGTAATCCTGCGCGCCCTCTATCTGCCCCTCAAAAGTCCAAAGGTCTTCCAAGTTGTAAAGCGCTCTAACTGGCGCGATCATTAAATGGACAACCACATCACCAACATCCACGAGAACCCAATCAGAGTTCATGCGGCCTTCAATGCCATTAAGGTTACATCCGGCATCTTTGGCTTTTTTGACAACTGCGTCAGCCATAGCCTTAAGATGAGTACTAGATCGACCGGTAACGATCACCATGTAGTCCGTGATTGAAGTTAATTTCTTCACATCTATACAGCTAATGTTTTCGCCCTTCAAATCATCGATGGCTTCAACTACCAGCTCCGATAGTTTCTTACTTTTCAATTGAGTTACCCTTAAATTATTAGTTAGTTAAATACAGATGCTGATCTGAAATGAACCTGGCCACTTCATCATCTAGCATTGCCGACAGTTTTTCTTTATTTCTAATTGCCTCCCGAACAGCCGTGGATGAGATATCAAAGTTAAAGTCCTTTTCAATAAAATAGTTGCCTGAGCTGCTCGTGAAAATCTCGCCGGCGCTGCCCTTGTTATGCCAATAACTATCTATCTTGCTTACAGAGGTCGGATCCGTCTTCTCGCCTGCTCTTGACAGTACCAACAAATGACAGAGCTGGCTGATCTCTTCAAATTTGTGCCACTTGGGAAGGTTATTAAACGCATCCATGCCTATAACCAAGACTAAGCTCGCGGCGATATTCGCCGCTGCTATTTCGATTAAAGTATCCACCATATAGGACACCCCTTCTCTGCCTAACTCAGCGGAATCTACTTCGAGGTTTTGATAATTGGAAATCGCCATCTCCAACATCCGCTGCCGATACAAGCCACTTTCCCGAGCACCGCTGCGATGGTTAGGAACATGACAAGGTACTAGCTTGAGCTTATCAAGACTGAGTAACACACAGGCATGAGTAGCGGCCTCAATATGTCCCTTATGGACCGGGTCGAACATGCCCCCGAATACACCAAGTCGAAAACTCATTGCCTAATATGACCATCACCTAGCACTACATATTTCTGAGATGTCAGTCCTTCTAAACCTACCGGTCCACGTGCGTGCAGCTTATCTGTTGAAATGCCTATTTCGGCACCTAGGCCATATTCAAACCCGTCTGCAAAACGAGTTGAGGTATTTACCATGACCGAACTAGAATCTATCTCTCGGAGGAAACGTTGAGCATGATTGAAATCCTTAGTCATTATGGATTCTGTGTGCCCCGAACTGTGCCGATTTATGTGATCGATTGCCTCATCTAGCCCATCAACAACTTTAATTGAAATAATGGGCGCCAAATACTCAGCGTCCCAGTCTTCCTCCGTCGCTGAAACCGCCTGAGGCAATAGCTCACAGGTTTTAGCACAGCCACGTATTTCAACGCCATGCTCCGAGTAATGAGGCGCTAGGTCCAATAAAAACTCTTTCGCCACGCTTTGCGCCACCAGCAGAGACTCAAGAGTACAGCAGGTGCCATACCGACTGGTCTTTGCATTAACGGCCACACTCACCGACTTTTCCAAGTCTGCCTGATCATCTATATAGAGGTGGCAATTTCCATCCAAATGTTTAATTACCGGCACCTTTGAGTCACGGCTTATTCTAGCAATCAAACCCTTACCGCCTCTAGGCACAATAACGTCTACGTATTCGGGCAGTGTAATTAAGTGCCCCACAACCTCTCTATCAATTCGGTCTACCACTTGAATCGTATGTTTGTTCAGCCCGGAGGACTGCAAACCAGCTTCAACACATTTCGCAATAGCCTGATTGCAATGAAGCGCCTCAGAGCCGCCCCGTAATATAGCCGCATTACCTGATTTCAAACAAAGACTTGCCGCCTCACAGGTAACATTGGGACGCGACTCATAGATGATCCCAATAACTCCAAGCGGCACTCGCATGCGTCCAACTTGGATTCCGCTAGGCCGGTATTTGAGGTCGGTTATCTCGCCTATTGGGTCAGCCAGTCCGGCTACCTGTCTTAGACCTTCAAGCATAGTGTCGAATTGAGAATCGGTTAGCTCCAATCTATCCATTAGTGCAGGCTCAAGGTTTTTCGCAGCCCCAGCATCTAGATCTAGTTGGTTAGCCTGTTTGATTAACTCACGGCTTGCTTCTATTTCGCCTGCGATTGCCAGCAACGCTTGGTTCTTTTGTGCTGTGGACGCTTTTGCGATATCTCGAGCAGCTTCTCTGGCTTGAACGCCGAGCTTAACCACATAAGATTTGGTATCTGAAAGTTTTGATTCTGCAGTATTCATAGTTAAATTGAGAGCGTTTGCTCTAACTCATTACTTTTATAAAGAATTTGAGTGATTATACCTTAATTTTAGGTATTCCGAGCCCTCAATAGACAGAGGCTTAATAATAGTTTTATGCTTGTTGCCTTATCCAAATCGAGATCACGCCTAATATGTCAGAAGAATCACTCAAAGGGGGCCCGAAAACCTCGCGCACCCCTACCGTATTTCAGGCCCTTGTTCCTATAACAGTACTGATCACGTTACTGTCTTTCTCAGTATATCTCTTCGGCGGCGACGCTAGCTTCGGGCCCAATCAAATTGCCCTGTGTGTCGGCGCTGTTGTGGCATCAATTATAGGCTGGAGCAACGGCCAGACCTGGGATGAGCTCGAAACAAGTATCATTTCGGGGGTGATGATTGCCATCAAGCCTGTTCTGATCTTATTCAGTGTCGGGGTACTAATTGGCGCATGGATCATGTCGGGCACTGTGCCTACAATGATTTATTACAGCTTACTGATCCTTGACCCTTCCATATTTTACGCCGCAAGCTGCCTCATCTGCGCCATTATTGCGCTCAGTATCGGCAGCTCGTGGACTGTCGCAGGCACGGTGGGTATCGCGCTGATTGGCGCCGCAGCAGGCATGGGCTTATCATTGGAAATCACCGCCGGCGCGATAATATCAGGCGCTTATTTCGGGGACAAAATGTCGCCACTCTCAGAAACAACAAACTTGGCACCAGCCGTCGCCGGAACCGATCTATTTAGCCACATTGCCCACATGGTGTGGACTGCAATACCAAGCATTATTATCGCCTTGATCTTGTACACTATTATTGGCCTCAACATCGACACAACAGGCACGGCTGATGATTTGGCCATCACTCTGCAACTGCTTTCCGAAAATTTCGTATTAAACCCAATCATGTTGCTGCCAGTGCTTACTCTTTTAATTATGGCAAATCTAAAAATGCCCCCTATTCCGACGATCTTAGCAGGCGCCATGATCGGTGTAGTTTTAGCGTTAATTTTTCAGCGCCCAGCGATTATTGCTTTAGCCGGCGAGACACCAAACATTGCCCTAGGATTGTTTAAAGGCGTTTGGCAAACGCTTTTTAACGGATTTAGCTTAGACAGCGGCAATGTCGGACTCGATGAATTGATGTCTCGCGGAGGCATGAGCTCCATGCTCAATACCGTCTGGCTAATTCTTTGCGCCATGGTATTTGGCGCCGTCATGGAACACACAGGCCTACTCCAATGCTTGGTCAACTATGCCTTGTCCTTTGTCCACAGCACTGGAAGCCTGATAGCCACCACAATAGCGACCTGCATTGGCGCCAACATCATTACTTCTGACCAATACATTGCCGTAGTTTTGCCAGGGCGGATGTATAAAATGGAATATCAGAAGCGTGGCCTAGATATGAAGAATTTGTCAAGAACGCTTGAGGATGCAGGAACCATAACATCGCCCTTGGTACCGTGGAATACTTGCGGAGCTTACATGAGCGGCACGCTTGGGGTGGCAACTTTTGCCTATTTTCCTTATTGCTTTTTTAATCTTATTTGCCCAGTGGTTGCTATTATCTATGGCTTTCTTAATTTTAAGATTACACCAGCTGCGACAGAGCAAACTACTTGACTCAGATATTGTCCCAGAAATTAAATTAAGGTTAACTCAGACTAATAACCTTCAATCCGGTAGCTTCAGCACCCGATATTTTTCAAACGCCATAACGCACGATTAATGGGCTCACGATTAATAGTTTATGGCTTTTCAATATCAGCACTAGGCAAGAGTGCCTTGATGTCATTCAGCGAGCCTGCAATCATGTTTTCTTTCTTAGCCTTGCCCATCTTTTTAATCTTATACTCGAGCTTTAAGGCTGCCGATTGCGAAGGCACGCAGCAACCATAAACTAATTCCAATGGGCCTTTGCCCCGAAGAAATTTAGCGCCTTTGCCAAGCCCATTGCTGTCTTGATGCTCCCTATACCGGCGCTGAATATCTAGGGTGATTCCTGTATATAATGAGTTATCTTTGCAGCGGATAATGTACAAGTACCAAGACTTCGGGCTCACTTGTGATTCTTGCTCTATTGGCTTTTGCTCAGTGGCCACTAGAGGATTTGCCAATACTCATCATCTTTGATCAATGCCCCGTCACGCTCTAGTTTTATTAAATGTGCGGTAAGCGTTTTTTTAGCCCAAGGAATTAAATGTTCACCAACATCATCGTAGACGACAACCACCAGCTCATCCAATGTGCAGCGTCCAAGTTTTTTCAGCCCGCCTAAGACTTTTCTTTCTCTTTTTAAGCGATGAGCCACCAGCAGCCTAATTTCTTGCCCCGGATCAGTCATGACCTCCCCGTGGCCAGGCGCTAGCGCGCGCAGCGGCATCTTTTCTAATTGTGCCAGCGAATCAAGGTAATGGCTCATGTCTCCATCGGGGGGCAGGATGACAGAGGTAGTACCTTGGAGAATATGGTCGCCGGTGAACAATAACTGGTCTTGCTCTAAGAGAAAGCAAAAGTGATTAGAGACATGACCCGGAGTATGGATTAGTCGAACGCTGTACTCTTGGGTTTTAATAACGTCACCATCTGACCACAGCTTCAATGGTTTGAATGTCTGATCATGGCTACCAAATTCAGGCGCTGCTAAACCCACCAGTTCGGCACCCGTGGCTTGATGTAAGCGCAAAGCACCAGGGGAGTGGTCACCGTGAGTATGAGTAATTAAAATGTAGGAGAGTTTACGGCCAGCAATGGCCTCTATAAAATTATCAAACTGCGCATCATCACGAGGCCCCGGATCTAAAAGCGAAAGCTCTTTATCCCCAATCAAATACGAATTGGTTCCTGGCCCTGTCATCGGCCCTGGGTTCCTTCCCAAAATTCGGTGCACCGGCACACTGGTGTTTGGTAATAATACTGGGGTGCCCGCCTTAGATACGTCCATAATTCCTCTGCTTATAACTTAGCTAATTTTGTGAAACGTGTTGATATATTCAGGAATCTGGCTACCGCTCTGGCTGCCGCCTGTGCTATCGCCAAACTACCTCCTAAATTCCCGCCCCAGATTTGGGCAAGTTCAGCTGGAGTTTAGCATTAAACCACGACATACTTGCCCGCCTTAGAATAAGCCAACCCTCTAAAAAAACACCATTAATTCGATAATAATAATAACTGTCGGCGCTCACTCTACGACAGATATAGGCGCTTTTAAACCGCTATTCGGTTAACAAAGCCTCGGGGAAACAAGTATGTATAAAATCAAGACCTTTAATGCCATCTCCCAGCGCGGCCTAGAGCGTTTCAACGATTCCCTCTTTGAGGTCAACGATAAGGCGGTCGGTGAAAGTGCGATTTTACTACGCAGCCACAAGCTCGAAATGACAAGCATCACAAGCACCGTTAGAGCGGTGGCCCGCGCCGGTGCGGGGGTCAATAATGTCCCCGTTAACGAATGTACAAATCAAGGTATTGTAGTTTTTAATACCCCAGGCGCAAATGCTAATGCTGTTAAAGAACTTGTAGTTTGTGCTCTTTTACTTGCGTCTAGGGGAATCGTGCAAGGTATCGATTTCGTCCGCTCGCAAACACAAATACAGGACTATGCTGAACTCGCGAAATTAATGGAGAAGGAAAAGAAGCAGTTTAAAGGCAGCGAAATATCAGGAAAAACCCTTGGAGTCATTGGTTTAGGCGCCATTGGATCGATGGTAGCTAAGACAGCCATCGATCTCGGCATGGACGTTCTTGGCTATGACCCAGCGCTATCGGTTGAGGCGGCCTGGCGCCTCCCCAGTGAGGTGAAGCACATTAGCAATTTAAGTACATTGATGGCGAAATCAGACTTTGTCACATTGCACTTGCCAGTGTTAGATTCTACTCGAGGTCTTATCAATTGCGATATGTTTGAGGCAATGAAACCTGGGGCATGTTTAATTAATTTTGCTCGTGATGAAATCGTCGATACGGATGCTTTAGTTCAAGCACTTAAATCAGATGTTATAGGTAAATACATTAGTGATTTTCCTCGTCCAGAATTAATGGC
>JBLHTH010000019.1:0-33595 GCA_047627195.1 Pseudohongiellaceae bacterium
TGAATGAAGAAAATATTGGTTAATCGCAACAAGTTCGTTTCCTAGCGCTTTATTGAGATGTTTGATGACAGTTGGATCAGATTTCATTAAAAAAACTCCCTTAAATTGAGTCCGCGTAGCTTCAACTTTTTGATAGAAAAAGTCAAGAGCTTTGAGCGCTAAACCATTGATAAGTAAGAAGAATATGAATGAGAAGCAATCGCATTTGCGTTTACCGAATCCTATGATTTTAGTCATGACAACTATACTCAGCGCTAACAGGACAATAACTTGGAAAGCTAAATAAAGTCATAGTCTTACAAAAGCACGAGGCCAAAGGATAGAGCTGGCCAGTAAAGGAAAGCAGGTATAGCTATACCTATAGGCCTATAGCTGACGATCTATGTGGATAGGCGGGCGGATAGGCGGATGGTGATAGGCGATAGGTGATAGGTGATAGGTGATAGGCGATAGGCGATAGGCGATAGGCGGGCGGATAGGCGATAGAAAAAATGCATAAAAGCGCTGGCTAGATAGCCAGCAACCTCAATTAAGCTGCGTTTATAAAGGTCGCAGCCTTGCTGAATTCTTTAACAATGGAGCTAGCCAGTTTGCCACATTTACCGCATTCGCTAGCTACGCCGAGTTTGGCCGTTATGTCGGTGAGATTACTAACACCTTCCCGGCAAAGGTCTCGAATTTGATTATCTGTGACTTGTCTACAAATGCATACGTACATAATTTTCTCCAGTTGGGGTATTTAAATGCAAATGAGAATGATTGTCAACACCATTTAGATCTGTTAATTTAGCACCTGTTATATCGCTGTCTTTTAGATAGCAATTAATTCTATAAATCACTTATTATTTAATAGCTTATGACCGTTACTTCATTAGATTTGGCAGATATCGGAGATCATTGTCTTGTCCTTCAGATAAGCAATGACAACGCAGAACTCCAATCTCGACTTTATGCACTGGGGGTTATCCCGGGCGCTGTTGTCAAAATCTTAAGATTTGCCCCCCTCGGCGACCCCATGCAAGTTAAGGTCGGAGGCAGCTTTATTAGTATCCGCAAAGCTGAAGCCGCCATAATTCAGGTAAACACCCAATAAATGAAACGTATTGCTCTTCTTGGTAACCCAAATTGCGGAAAAACCACCGTATTCAATCTGCTGACCGGCGCAAGGCAAAAGGTAGGTAACTGGCCTGGCGTGACGGTTGAAAAGAAGACCGGCCACTTCAGCTTAGGAGGTGAGCAATTTGAGCTTATCGATCTGCCCGGGGTTTACTCTCTTGAACAGGTTTACCAAGGCCTAGATGAGAAAATAGCTAAAGATTTCATTGAACAAGGTAACCCAGACCTTGTCATCAATCTGGTTGATGCAACCAACCTTGAGCGAAGCTTGGTGCTAACTCAGCAATTAGCAGAGCAGGAGATTCCCTACATCATCGGGCTTAATATGCTCGACGTGGCAAAACAGCAAGGACTCAGCATTCACCCAGAAAAGCTCCAAGAGCAGCTGGATGTCCCTGTTATCCCGATGACAGCCTCCAGACGAGAAGGACTAGAAGACTTAAAGGCTGCGCTCGCGGCGGCCCGTTCCGCGCCACCTCCACGCAGCCCCAAACCTATAGCTGAAGAAACCCCTGTCACCGAAGACCCAATTCTGCAGCGATATCATCGTTCGCGCCAGCTATCAAATGGGGTCGTTGAAGTGTCGCCAGCCCACGACAGTCTGTCCGAGCGAATTGACAACGTGGTTTTAAATAAATGGCTGGGAGTCCCATTCTTCCTTTTAATGATCTACCTTATGTTCACCTTTGCAGTGAATTTAGGCGCCGTATTTATCGACTTCTTCGACATACTGTTCGCGGCGGTATTGGTTGACGGCAGCACATGGCTACTGACTTTGGTATCGGCCCCCCCATTGATAATCACTCTTGTTGCACAAGGGCTTGGTGGCGGCATTACCCTGGTAGCAACTTTTATTCCGGTCATTGGCTTCCTTTATCTGTGCCTATCCCTACTAGAAGACTCTGGTTACATGTCACGAGCCGCTTTTGTAATCGATAGATTGATGTCAGGCATCGGTTTGCCAGGCAATGCATTTGTGCCATTGATTGTGGGATTTGGTTGCAACGTCCCATCCGTCATGGCTGCAAGAACACTTGGTCGGGAAAGCGACAGACTCATGACTATCTCTATGGCACCGTTTATGAGCTGCGGCGCTCGTCTTACGGTGTACGCATTATTCGCGGCTGCTTTTTTCCAACAAAACGGCCAAAATATTGTCTTTGGCCTGTACCTTTTAGGGATTGCCTTAGCGGTATTCACCGGCTGGATTTTTCGTAAACAACTTTTCAAAGGCGAAATAACCCCTTCTTTTCAGGAAATGCCTGCATACCACGTACCTGTCATACGTAATATATTGACTACCACTTGGTTTCGCCTGCGAGGCTTCGTTATCAGGGCAGGTAAAACTATAGTCTCCGTTGTCATTGTGCTGAGTTTTTTGAATTCAGTCAGCACAGATTTCACCTTTGGCAATGAAGATTCTGAAAATTCAGTGCTTAGCGTAATTGGGAAATCTATAACACCTGCTTTTGCACCAATGGGCATCAGTGAGGACAACTGGCCGGCAACGGTTGGCTTATTTACTGGCATGTTTGCCAAAGAAGCCATTGTAGGTACGCTTGATGCACTTTATAGCGATCCCTCCGATCGCAGCGATGGCAGCGCGCCAGACTTAGTCGCTGCAGTAGCCGAAGCCATCGGCAGTATAGGGACCGAATTAGCGGCACTAGGCGGGGCATTGACCGATCCTCTAGGCATATCAATCGGCGACGTCACAGATTTAGACGCGGTGACTCAAGCGCAAGGCGTTAAGGACACCACCTTAACCAATATGGCCACTTTATTTAACAGCCCTTTCTCTGCGTTTTGCTATCTGGTCTTCGTGCTTTTATACGCGCCCTGCGTGGCCGTCCTAGGCGCGGTAAATAAAGAAGCAGGCTGGCAATGGACCCTGTTGGTCTTTAGCTGGTGTACGGGTCTGGCTTACATCACTGCCACAGTGATTTATCAGATTGGAGTGTTTAGAGTAGATCCACTTTTCTCTTCGCTGTGGATAACGTCAATGCTCACAATTCTCATTGTCTTCATAACGAACCTCAAGCGACTTTCACGCAAGATGGTCCCCAAGAATATGATTCCAGCTGTTCAGCTTTGAGGGCTGAGGGCTATCCATGCCAAGCATCGCCAAACCTGATTCAAAACGCAACCAAGGTGCGATTGAAACCTTTGAAAAGGGGTAGTTACAGCTGGGTTCGAACAGCTAGAGAGAGAGAAAGAGAGTGTGTGTGTGTGTGAGTGAGCGAGTTAAGAAAATGCTCTAGATTACTTTAGCTCATAGCTTGCCCAGAAGCCCCAAGTGAGCAGCTAAGCTTTGCTTTTTATGACTAGGCCCTAATCATAGGCACCGCTGCAACTCAGCTTACTACTAATGAGGACTTAGGACCTCTACAGCTATTCTCCATTCGTTAGAATTAGTAAATCGCCAAAGCCGTAAATAATCAGTAATAAAGCCTTCCTCATCATCGTCAGTGTCAGCTTCCATGGTCCCATAGGTGTATCCCATTTCTTTCGATTCTGAAAGAAAGCCGCCCAGGTAGGTGAGACTAATGGGGTTAGTGGTTGATAGTTGGTTGTCCAAAAATGCGCCATAAACAGAACTCGCCGACTCCGCGCCAACCGCTGGTGCCATACCCGGCAAATAGACACGGGAATTTTCCAGCCCGAAACGCAGTAAAGCTCTCTGCCCGCCTCTGAAATTGATAGATCGACCAAACAAATTATCGGCATCAATTAAACTTTGGAGGGTGTTGTTTTGATCCATGGCGAGCACAGGATGAGCAGTTTCCTCATATACCGGTACGGTATCTTCGATATTAGGCTCGACTTCAAGACTCAGAAAGCCCGGAATAAAAACAAAGATATCCGACATCAATTCCCAGCGATTATTGGTCTTTTTCCAAATAGAGATTAAGTGACCAAACAAGTCCTGATCCGAGTCCCCTGATGGATCAATGATAGTCACAGGCCCCGCAGACAGGCCCAAATCTCCAGCCCTGGATACATCTATATAGTGGGCCTTCCAATTGATTTCAGCCTCCTGAAACGACTCTGAGCTATAAAGTGCTAAGGCATCCACCGGCCCATCTCTAAAGACCACTGAGTCTTCACCTAATATCTCAAGAAATGCTCGGGTTCGCCCTATCTCCGATGATCGAGCGGCAAACGTTTGATCTGCGGCAGCGATCTCTTGCCAGAACTGAAGCTGGCTTCGCTCTTGGGCATACAAAACTGAACAGGGCAGCAATGCCAAGAAAAAAATAAGGTTAGCGAGAAAAGATGTGGGTTTTACCATTTCTAAATTTAAACACTGATTAAGGTAGACAGAATAAGATTCTACAGTGAATCTCTGCAATTTATAGCAGCCCATCTCAGTTTTGCAGTTTGGCCAAAACTAAGGCTCGTCTGCACATCAATCGAATTGCTTAAGTCTTTGATTGTTATAGCCTCATGCACGGGCTAGAATTCAGTCTAGCTATAAATAAAAATCACCTGAGCAGAGACTAACTCGCCAAATGAATCGGCTAGTACTACATTTACTGCACGCCAAATGCTCAAAGCTCATTGGTTTTGCGTGCGCCATGACAACACTCCTGCTTTTATCTTCCCCAAGTGCCGCTCAGACCACTAAGGTAAGCAACCAGCCTGGCCCTCAATCAATAGCAGCAAACATAGAATATTACGAAGACGCGTCGGAATCCCTCACGATAGAAGATGTACTATCCCCTAATTTTTCAGTTAACTTTCTTCCTCACAACCGTGATATTTTGCATTTTGGAATCACTAGCTCGGCCTACTGGATACGCTTTAACCTAGATTGGAGCGAGACGAAGCCAGGCGCCGCGAGAATATTAGAACTCGGACCTCCAAAAATAGTTGCTGGCGTCATTCGAGGCGGTATAGAACTTTTCGTGGTAGGTGACGATGGCAAGCCCGTGTCGAACTACGTTTTGGGCACGCAGAAAAGTTCTCGGGAAATCAAAACCCTGAGCCGAGGATTCGCGATAATCCTAGACCCCAACTTCGGCAACAATTTCTATTTGCGTGTTACCAGCGCCCGGCCACTGCGTCTGCCAGTTAACCTCTGGAGCATCGACGAATACAGCAGTAAGGCGATCATCTCCGATCTCTTCTTAGGGCTTCAGTACGGCGTCTTGCTAGCCATGATTTTTTACAATTTATTTTTGTACGTATCAATTAAGGAAAACAGCTACCTCTTCTATGTGCTAGCCATCTCTACCCAAGCCGCATTTATATTCTTAGATTCCAAGCACCTTCGATACCTGCTCGGCGACTCGTATGAGGGCAGCTGGCTAGTCGATATGGCTGAGAGGAACATCTATCCTGCCTTGGTTATCACAACACTACTTTTTCAGCGCTCACTGCTAAAAACATGGGAAAACAATATAAAATTAGATCGCTCTGTATTAGCGATTATTGGCGGCTTTAGTTTAGTGGTGTTGCTAACCTTTGTGCCTAACGAGAAAGTGTTTCAGTACTTGTTTGTCTTCTTAATGGTCTTAGCGATTCCAACGACTTTGTATACGAGCTTAGACGCCATTAGGAGAGGCAATGCAACCGCCGTCATCCATATGGGGGCCATTGGAGTTTTCCTTGCTGGGGTCATCACTTTTATGCTCCTTCAACTTGTGCAAAGCTTCCCAAACAATATCCTCACGACCAATGCGTATAATTTTGGCTTGATCGCTCAAGCACTTCTGCTCTCTCTTAGCTTGTCATATCGTTACAATCAAATTAAGCAAGAGAAGGAAGACGCTCAACGCCAAGCAATTATTAATTTCGTGCGCTCTGAAGAAATAAAAGATGATTTACTGGCTAATGTGTCTCATGAATTACGCACGCCACTTTTCGGCATAAATGGCTTGGCACAAGCAGCACTGGCTGAGTTTGACAAAAGAGATAAAGACAGCTATCTAATTACCCAAAATCTTGAGCTAATTAGAGCCAGCGGTGACCGCCTGACAAAGCTGGTCAACGATTTATTAGACTTCTCTAGCGCAAAAGAAGATGCCAGCTATGTCAAATTTAGGCCCATTGATATCCATAGTGTAGTGACATTGGTAATGGCTGTTTGCCAACCACTCATCGGTACTAAGAACATAACTCTCAGGACCGACATCGCCCCTGATCTTCCATTGGTTTCTGGCGACGAAGATCGACTCACACAGATTCTTGTCAATCTAACCTCAAACGCCATCAAATTCACCCACACCGGCGAAGTACTTATTTCTGCTACTGCCACATCCGAATACAACATAACCATTAAGGTAAAAGATACAGGCATAGGAATTCATAAAACCGATCATGAAACAATATTTAAGACTTTTGAAAAACTACCATCCAAGCAAATGAATGCCAGTGGCATAGGGCTCGGCTTACCATTGGCCAAACGTATGGTCGAAATGCATCGAAGTGAACTGACGCTGACAAGCGAATTGGACGTTGGGTCTGAATTTCGATTTGATCTGCGGATATCTTTAGATCAAACCCGTGCGGTAAAAGAGCCAACCCTGCAGCGGCAAATGATTAAGCGTGCCGATTACTTCGAACAAGCCAATAAATCTGACGATGCTCCGAAGCTTAGAAGTGAGCAGGAAACTACAATCTTGGTTGTGGATGACGATGAAATTAATAGAGTGGTGATGGGCCAGCAGCTAGAAGAATACAACGTTGTTAAATGTACTAACGGTTTAGATGCATTAACCACAATAGAAGAAAGCAAACCCGACCTCATACTATTAGATCTAATGATGCCAGGCCTGAATGGCTATGAGGTTTGTCAAAAAATTCGACAAAAGTACAGCCAAATAGAGCTGCCGATCATTTTGGTAACCGCGAAAAATCACCTCGAAGATCTGACTCGAGGATTTAAAACCGGCGCTAATGACTATTTGGCGAAACCCTTTCATGGAGAGGAGCTGCGCTCGCGGGTAGAAAACCAGCTTAGGCTAAGCCTCTTATATAAAATCAATGAAGACAATGTACGACTGCGGTCACAAATTGAAACTTACGTTGAAGCCGATGGTGAATTACGAAGCTCAAGATTTAGACTCCAGCAAGTCTTGGAATCGATTAACGCAGGATTTGTTGCCTTCGAACTACCAGGCATAATATTTAGCTTGAATCAGCGTGCCGCGGATTTGCTGGGAAGCGATAGAGAAACCCTGCTAGGGGAAAGTATTGTTTCTATACTTTCTGACTCCCAAAGCAATGAAAGTATTCGCGGCGCAATCACTCAGTGGGAGCTTGGAGACATCAATAGCCATGATAATAATGATTTAGACTCACAAACTAAAAATCACGACTCTCCAGACATGAGCAACCTTAGTTTAGATATCGAAGTCATCTATCCTTACAATAGCGCCAATAAATCAACCAGCAAAAATGTTGAGTTTTCAGCTAAGTTAAAATTATTCGGCAATGATGAGGGAACCGGGGTGCTATTTCTTGAAGGGGACGAACCTGGACAGCCTCTTAGTCAATCAGGAGTGATTACAGACACTGTAGAACTGGTCAGCCTGCTCGGACAAGCCCAACAAAATATCCGCCGCATTGGCACGAGATTAAACGTCATGACGCCCTCTGAGATATCAGATCATCCGACAATGTTAGACAGGCTCGCCGGAATCGAAGATCTTATCGAATATATAGACGAGCAATTACCAAGTGTTAGCAGCGAAGGTGAATATCGTCAGCAGCTTGTTACACTTATGCGAGCTGCGCTTCACACATGGGAAGTCACAACCCAAAAATCTAAAATTGAATTAGCTGAAGAAAGCAACATATGGGCTGTCAGTATCGACGATGGCCGACTGCGTACACGTACTTTTGATCGCTATCTGCGGTTGGAGCAACTACCAAAAATACCCCGTTGGAGAGAGGTGGTACGAACAGCCTATTTCGTTCTCTCAAATCCAGCAATAGAAGCTGAGACCAGAGCATCACTAGAATCTGAACTAGAAAAAACTAAGTCGATTTTGAAGAAAGCGGCCATAAGCTAAGATAGCTTAGAGAATAAACTTCATACTCTATCAAGCAGTGTAAATACAATGTACCTAGAACATTTCGGGCTGATGCAGTACCCTTTTTCATTAACGCCCAACACACATTTTTTCTTGAAACTGCCTGCCCACGAACAAGCATTTCAAAAACTCCTCTTGGCCCTCACCGATGACGGCCAATTTTCAAAGCTCACTGGAGACGTTGGCGCTGGCAAAACCATGCTCTGCAGAAAGGTTTTGAATGCCCTAGCCAATCACAAAGACAACTACATCACAGCATACATTCCACACCCCTATCTTGACGAAGAGGGGGTAATGCATGTTCTAGCAGAAGAGTTAGGATTATTGCATTTGGGCAAAGCAAACTATCGGGAACTGCTGAAAGCCATTTCTGAAGAAATTTTAGCTCAGTCAAAAATATCTAAGCAGGTGGTACTGTTTGTAGATGAAGCGCAGGCAATGCCGGTGGAAACGCTAGCAGCGCTCTATCTTTTAACTAATATAGAAACGAAACAAGCACACTTTCAAGTCGTGTTATTCGGCCAACCTGAATTAAACCTTCTTCTCGATGAGCCCGCGCTTCGTCCGCTTCGACAATGTTTAAGCTTTTCTCATATCTTGCCTTCGCTAAACCGCGAGGGCGCAGATGCTTACATTGCGCATCGCTTGGCTAAAGCTGGATACAGTGGCCAAAGCCTATTTGCTCAAGCTGCCATAGACGCCATTTTTCAAGCCAGCGGCGGAAACCCAAGACTCATCAATATTCTTTGCCATAAAGCACTCATGGTAAGCTATGGAAAGGGGGAACAAACCATTCCCTTGGCCTATGCTAAGAGTGCGATAGCAGATACAGAGCCAGCTCGTAAAGAGCGGGGCTTTGCTGATAGAGTTTTAGGCCGTTAGCTGGGTTTTCGGATGTAAGTCTGGGTTGTAGTCTGAGCCCAGAGGCTATAATCTCTGTTCTTTTCCTCCTCCGCTTCTTTTTTCGCGTCTTTCTCCGCGACTTTTTGCGCGACATCAACGAGCATATTTAATGACTGAAAAACTTTGGCAAGAATTAAGAGTTGCTGCACAAAAAGTAACTGAAGAAGAACCACTACTTGCAAATTATGTCTGTGCTTGCGTGCTAGATCACAAAAGCTTAGCGTCATCCCTTAGCTTTATTTTAGCTAACAAACTTTCTGACGAGGTAATGCCTGCTGTTACTGTGAGGGAACTATTTGATACCGCATTTTTAGACTCGCCTGAAATAATTGTTAACGCCGTTTGTGATATTAAGGCTGTCTTTGAGCGAGATGCAGCCATAAACTCTTTCCTGGCTGTAATTCTTTATACTAAAGGATTTCATGCCATTGAAGTACATCGTCTTGCTCACTACCTATGGACACACGGCCGGGTAGAGCTGGCGTTATTTATTCAAAGCCGGAACTCTGAAGTTTTCAGCGTTGACATACACCCAGCATGTGTCATGGGCAAAGGCATCATGTTTGATCATGCAACGGGAATAGTGATTGGTGAAACAACCGTTATTGAAGACAACGTCTCTATCTTACAGCAGGTCACATTAGGCGGAACCGGCAATGAGCAAGGAGATAGACACCCCAAAATAAGATCTGGAGTGTTGATATCTGCCGGAGCGATAGTGCTCGGTAATATTGAAGTTGGCGAGGGAGCAAAGGTCGGCGCGGGCAGTGTAGTTCTCAACGATGTACCTCCTCACACCACAGTGGTTGGTGTTCCTGCGCGTGTGGTTGGCAAACCATGCTCTGAAATTCCGTCTCAAACCATGGAGCAGAATGTGTTTAATGACGGCGATTAATCTCAATCTCTAAGAAGAGTTACAAGAGGCCAAATACCAAACACCAACCCATGAAGGATAAACCCTATTTGCAAGGTCTTATCTGTATCCTAAATAATCCAGCATCACCGAAAACCCGATCCAAAATTCGGAGAACCGAGAAGTGCAACAACCAACAAAGTCTAGTACCCCACTACTTATTACTGTCTTAGCTCTCTGTTCTCCCCTGCTCGCCTCAGCTCAAAATCTGAGCACAGAAAACCGTCAGGATTTGCAAACATTAATAGACAGTGATTTCCGATCCGCGCCGCTTCTTGAGCGCAATCAGTTTCGACACCCCTTAGAAACCCTAGACTTTTTCAACATTGAACCTGAATTAGCAGTCGCTGAAATTTGGCCAGGTGGTCAAGGCGGCTGGTACAGAAGCATCTTAGAGCCTTATCTTATCGAGCAAGGTAAGTATATTCCGGTGCGGTCTGATTCTACGTTTCCTACATTAACGCCAGAAGTTCCAAACAACAGCATGGATCGAGTCTTAGTATTCAGAGCGCACGGCTTCATGATCTATGACAAGCCGGCCCAACAGTACTTTAACGCCATTTATGCAATGCTTAAACCTGGCGCCATCTTTGGCATTGTTGATCATCGGGGGAATGAGCTTGTGCCTCAAGACCCCAAAGGCGCTAACGGTTACGTAAACCAATCACATGTATTGATGATGGCAACTAAGGCGGGGTTTAAATTACTAGAAACATCTGAGATTAACGCTAACCCAAATGACACAAAGAATTATAAAGATGGTGTTTATTCTTTGCCGCCTACCTTAAGAGGCTCCCTGTTATGGCGCAGCTTTCGCAGGAAAATGCTTAACATAGGCGAAAGCGACCGTATGACACTTAAATTTATCAAGCCCTAGTGTCACTTCTGTAGATATCAGCTGCTAGGGACCCTAACCCGGCTGATAGTAATGAAACCTCAGAAGATCCGCTATGTGCCAGACCACCTAAGACTTCGATTCTAGGTTACAAATTCTCTTCTGCGAATCGCGCTAATGCAGATCGAGGAACACCCTGTAGTAAGATATTTCCACCCTGATCAAAACTTTTAAAGCGCTCGGTCAAATACGTCAAGCCAGAGCTTATCGGCGTTAAATACGGCGTGTCGATTTGCGCCAAATTTCCCAAACAAATTACTTTAGACCCATTGCCTGCGCGCGTGACAATCGTTTTTATTTGATGTGGTGTTAGGTTCTGCGACTCATCAATAATTATCAGGCTGCTTTGAAACGACCGTCCTCGAATATAGTTCAAGGATTTAAACATAAGAGGCACTTTATCCAATACGTACTCTACGCTGCTTGAGCAATTATCATCTTCCCAGTGTAGGGCTTCAAGGTTATCGGTTATTGCTCCTAGCCAAGGCTCCATTTTTTCTTCTTCAGTGCCTGGCAGAAAACCTATGTCTTCATCCAAGCCCTGAGTGCTACGCGTTACAATTATGCGGCGATAAGTTTTAGAAGGTATAGTCTGTTCGATGGCTGCAGCCAAAGCCAAAATTGTTTTACCGGAGCCTGCCGGCCCAGTTAAATTGACTAAATGTATATCTGGGTCCATTAGCAAATTCATAGCCATTGCTTGAAATACGTCTCGTGGTTTCAAGCCCCAGGTTTCCGTTTCTAACAAAACATCAAGGTCAATGTGTAAAAGCGTCACCGACTCTTTATCTACCTTAACCACCCTTCCCAAAAACTTAGCTTCGTCATAAATAAACTGATTTGGATACAGTATCTGAGAGAACAAAGCTTTAGATACTCGATGAAATGTCTTGCCTTGTCGCTGCTGCGTTTCTACCTGTTCCACCTGATCCCAAAAAGAGCCTGAGAAACCAATATAGCCGGTATTTAATTGCTCTATATCGCTGAGTAATTGGTCCGTATGGTAATCCTGTGAATCTATACCGCAGCCTCTTGCCTTAAGACGAACATTAATGTCTTTAGTTACAAGAACAACTTTACGACCAGGATAGCGATGTTTTAAATAGCCCACATCATTGAGAATTTTATTGTCGTTCAAGTGTGTCGGCAATTTGGCAAGGTTTTCAGGTGTATCTACCATCAAAACAGAAACCATTCCGCAAGTTCCAGAGCCGTCAGAGGATGGCATCGGTACTCCATTTTCCACCTCTGAAGCAGGAGCGCGACCTAGTAATTTATCTAGCTCACGGATGGCTTGCCGACAGTCCGCTGCGACAGATTGACGCCCACTCTTAAGGGCATCAAGTTCCTCTAGTACCGTAATAGGAATGACGACGTGGTGTTCGTGAAAATTATGTATGGAGGTGGGGTCGTGAATGAGGACGTTGGTGTCCAAGACATAAAAAATCGGGTCAGAGCAGGTGTTAGATTCTATAGAATTTTTAACAAGTTTCACTTCGCTCATAGGCTCTGAGACTCCTTGATAATCAATTTACATTAGGAATGTGCGTAGGTGTCCGTATAGGTATCCGTAAAATGTTAAGTAGTTCTCTTTAACGCGCAGGTCTCCTTAGCTGGGGTGCAGGAAACGGTTCGGTGAAAACCGCATGAAGTGCTCGTGCTCTAACTCATAACCTAAATCGTCGGCCGCAACTGCGCTAAGCTTTAGGTCTTAGAAAACTTTAATACAATACAGGTAATACAGCAATCAAAATGCTAACTTTTTTAGCCGGCAAATTGAATTAGCACACCAGCGGCGATAGCGGACCCAATAACACCAGCAACGTTAGGACCCATCGCATGCATAAGCAAAAAATTATTCGGATTTGCTTCAAGACCAACTCGATTGGCAACTCGAGCGGCCATTGGTACAGCGGACACTCCTGCTGCACCGATCAACGGATTAATTTGATGCTTTGAAAAAACATTCATCAATTTAGCCATTAAAACCCCGGTCGCCGTGCCAATAGAGAATGCCACCATCCCTAACAGTAATATTCCGAGAGTACTCGCCACAAGAAACTGATCGGCCACCAGCTTTGACCCAACTGATAAACCAAGCAATATTGTCACTATGTTGATCAGAGAATTTTGGGCTGTATCAGAAAGCCTTGTAACAACACCGCATTCCTTCATTAAATTACCGAAGCAAAACATGCCCAGTAATGGTGCTGCACTGGGGACAGTTAATGCCACGAGCAGCAACAGCAATATTGGAAAAACAGTCTTTTCTGTTTGAGACACTTCCCGCAGTTGAACCATCGTAATGCTACGCTCAGCTTTAGTAGTTAAAGCACGCATGATAGGAGGCTGAATAAGCGGCACTAGTGCCATATAAGAATAGGCTGCTACGGCAATTGCACCCAGTAACTCAGGCGCTAATATGCCAGAGACATAAATTGCTGTTGGCCCGTCCGCACCGCCAATAATACCGATGGCCGCGGCTTGTTTAACGGTAAAATCAAACACACCAAAATCCGAAAGTACTAGGGCACCAAGCAGCGTCGAGAAAATTCCGAACTGCGCAGCCGCGCCCAGCAATAGCGTCTTAGGGTTGGCTAACAATGGACCGAAGTCAGTCATAGCGCCAACTCCCATAAAAATTAACAATGGAAATACACCGCTCTCGAGACCCATCACATAAAATTGATGAAGAATCCCGTCTCCCACCGCAATATCTACTCCAGGTATATTCGCTAATATCCCGCCAAAGCCAATAGGCACTAACAGAAGCGGCTCAAAGCCTTTCTTTATTGCCAGATAGAGAAGCAATAGACCAATAACAATCATGAAAGATTGCCCTAACGTGATTTGAACAATGCCGGTAGTCCGCCAAAGCTCCAAAAGCTGATCCATTTTTATTCCTTTAAGCCAGTAACTGTAACAAAGCGGGACGCTACGCTAAGATTAATAAATCATCGCCCACTTTTACCGCATCACCAGCTTGAAAATTTACTGATTGCACAATACCTTGGCTGGGAGAACGAATCTCGGTTTCCATTTTCATGGCTTCGAGTATCAAGATCACATCTCCCACTGCAACTGCGTCACCTGGCTTTACCAAAACATTGAACACATTGCCCGCTAGCGGAGCAGGAACCCCAAATGATGACTCTGCAGCGATTGTTGCTCCCTGCCCTCCTTTCGGCTGTGTGGTTAGAGATGTACTTAGGTGACTGACGTCGCCCCCCTCAGTGACTTTGACAACATAAGCCTTACCTTCTACTTCGACCGTGTAGACACCGCCTTCGGACTTCGGGGCAATTGATGCAGGCTCTTCTATACCTGGACGTGCTTCAAACGCACTTGGGTTGTTTCTATTCTTTAAAAATTTTAATCCTACCTGAGGAAACAAAGCATAAGTCAACGTGTCATCAATTTCGTTAGCTAAAGTAAAACCTTGTTGCTTGGATAAAGAAGCTAATTCACTCCTTTGCTTCTCAAATTCAGGGTCTAGCAAATCAGCAGGTCTGCAAGTAATAGCCTCCTGATCCCCCAATACTTTTTTTCGCAGCTCTTCATTTACCGGTCCCGGCGTTGCGCCGTATTCTCCTTTCAGCACGCCCGCGGTCTCTTTAGTAATGGTCTTGTATCTTTCACCTGACAATACGTTAAGGACTGCCTGCGTTCCGACAATCTGTGACGTTGGTGTCACCAGAGGGATAAAGCCGACATCTTCTCGGACCTTGGGAATTTCCTCAAGCACCTCATCAATTCGGTCGCTTGCGTTCTGCTCGCGCAGCTGTTGCTCCAAGTTAGTCAGCATTCCACCGGGCACCTGTGCTACCAGAATTCTGGAATCGATCCCTTTTAGCGAGCCCTCAAACTTGGCGTATTTTTTTCGAATCTCTCGAAAATATGCCGCTATTTCTTCGAGCAGTATTATATCAAGACCGGTATCCCTGTCAGTTCCCTCAAGCATAGCTACGAGTGACTCCGTAGGCGAATGGCCGTAGGTCATACTCATTGAAGATATTGCTGTGTCGACATTATCGATGCCCGCTTCTATCGATTTTAAATAAGTTGCAGTAGATAACCCTGTTGTCGCATGGCACTGCATATGAATAGGGATAGCTAAGGACTTTTTTAGTCCTGACACTAATTCAAAAGCATCATAGGGGCGCAGCAAACCTGCCATATCTTTAATGCAAAGAGAATCCGCACCCATGTCTTCGATAGCACGCCCCATGTCTAACCAGGAATCAATCGTGTAAACAGGACTGATTGTGTAGGACATTGTGCCTTGCGCATGTTTATCCTGCTTTTTGACAGATTTAATAGCAGTCTGCAGGTTACGCATGTCATTCATCGCATCGAACACTCGAAAAATGTCGACTCCATTGAAAGCGGCTCGCTCAACAAACTTATCAACCAAGTCATCAGCATAATGTCTATAGCCCAGTATGTTTTGTCCTCGGAATAACATCTGCTGCGGCGTATTAGGCAATGCTTTTTTGAATTCCCTAATTCGATCCCATGGATCCTCCCCAAGATATCGAATGCAGGCGTCAAAGGTCGCCCCTCCCCAAGATTCCAATGACCAAAATCCAACTTGGTCTAGCTTCTCCGCAATTGGAAGCATGTCATCGAGCCGCATACGTGTCGCCAACAGTGATTGGTGCGCATCACGTAAGATAACGTCAGTTATACCAAGGGGCTTTTTCTTGTCAGTCATTGCTTGCTCTCTTTTTATTATTCAGCTGCTTTAAACGGGTTTTTAGCAATCTATTTTAATCTGCTGTTCAACTCCGGCGATCTACTGCGATCCGTCTGTGTTCTCTTAACGCTGCCGTAATAATAGCGATGGTGTGTTGGTTAGGTTTTGCGGGGGGTGAATCTAAATCATTCGATGCATCAGAATCAGACTTCTCAGCCGAGAATCGAGTTACCAAGTAGGACATAAGACCCGTGGCAAAGATTAAAAGAGTAAGAAATACGAAAACTGTGCCCATACCAAAGATTGCCAAGTTAATTCCTTGGCTTATTAAGCTGCCCATTTTAAATGATCTCCGAACTATCTGTGCAGAAATGATACTAAACCCGAAGCTTATAAGCTAACAACTGGGCAGCAAATGAACGCTAATTGAAAACCGGCGTCTAAATCTTCTTAGTATGCAACGGCCGGAATGTAGACAAGGGTGGCATCAGCCATTTGTGGAACTCCATCAACTAACTTTGGCCTAAAACGCAAAAACTTAACCTTTAGACTCAGCTTGCTGGCCTCCAAACTAGCCGGTTTTGCCGGTTCAACCACTCTTAAGTTTTCGGCAACTCCGATTTTTGCTCGCTTGCTTCTACGAAGCAATTGGGTGATTTCTGGAGCACCACCAATGCTAAAAGAAAAAATTGCAAAGCCAAAATTGCTATTTTCGCGTCTAGGCAAGGTTATAGGTTGCTGTACAAATGGAAAATTCGGAGACCACTCAGAAAACACTATTTTATCACTAACATCCATTTCGCCAAGACTATTATGTGATAGTCGAGAAATTGAGCTCGATAGCGCCAACTTAAGCGAGGGGTAAAATTGGGGCTCGGGCAGTAATTTGGGTCGATTAAAAAACGCATTAATAGCCGAATCATCTTGAACAGCCTCTGACAAACTATTGAATACAGTTTTATAGGTAAGTAATACGTTCTCGTTTTGCCGGAACAGCGCATCCCAATCCGCTATATACAGCTGAGCCATAGCAACCGCTTCAGGGTTTGCTGGCTCCTGCGCACTGTAAATGCCTTTAATCTGATTCAGCAATCTATTGCCCAGCTGGTAGTAAACCATGTCCATGTATTCTATCGCCCTGGTGCGAACGGAAGTGCCTACTGCGACCTCTCTCAAATTCCTACTTGTTAGCCCAGGCCGTTCGGTGGCCACTTTTTCAAGATAGAGGTGGGTCACAGTTTTATAAATGATTGGAACTAATAGTGGATTCTCAGCGCCCCACACCGCCTCACCTACGGCAAGAGCCAGCCAATTCGTTCTAGACCCTCTGCGCAAATGGAATGCCTGGTGCTCTGGCGCATCCTCTGAGACTCCCCTGAGGTGCATATCAGACAGGGTGACCAAGCTCGCTATGAGCTCTGTCGTCGCATATTTTGATTTTTTAGTATAAAGCCAAAAAAGATGATCTAGCTGAACTCTGGCATCGTCCCAATTTCCAGAATTGACAATATTGAGTACTTTTTTCTCTTGATAAGGAAATTGACTGGTGGTGAACAATCCTTCGCTGACGCGGACTATTTGAATAGCACGGTCTAAAGCTCTATGGGCTTGATCATAGCGTCCTTCTAAAATGAGCTGGTCCGCTACAAATTCCAGCGGTTCAACTAGCCCTCTATGCATAGGGCTCAAGCTGCGTTCTAATTCACTCAGATTCGCTAGCGCTCGTTCAAGGTCTCTTGCCAGAACAGTTTGACTTGATGATTGTGCTGTCAAGATACTAGGGAGGAAGAGGACTGAGACAATAGCTATAACTGCTTTCATAAGGGGGCCTGTTTTACCAACCTTGTTAGAAAATACTTCATTAGCTTGCCATTATTTAACGTTAAATCACAATAAATAGATTCTCCTGAACCGTCAATTCACTTTTTCTTAATGCCTAGCTCTGAAATCGCTATTCTCTATCCGGTTGATTATACTAAGCGGGGCTACCCAAATTTCAGACAACTCTTGGAGATTATCAATGAATAGATACTTAAAACCGGCAGCAATTTCGCTAGTATCACTTACCCTTGGTTTAGGAATGGGCGTTTTTTTCACCAGCTCCGCACAAAATCAGAAAGTATTTGAACTGCGCACTTACACTGCCACCCCAGGCAATTTAGAAAAGCTTCACGCAAGATTCAGAAACCATACAACACGAATATTCAATAAACATGGCATGGAAGTCGTCGGCTACTGGTCGCCAACAAGTGAAGAAGAATCAACGGACACGATCGTTTATATGCTCGAGCATGCTAGCCGAGATGCGGCTGACGTTTCTTGGTCAGCGTTTATCAACGACACACAGTGGAGCGAAGTTGCCGCCGCATCGAATGTAGATGGCCAGATTCTTGATTCTATAGAAAGTAAATATTTAGTTGCTACGGACTATTCACCGATGAAATAGCGACAGGCAAAATCGGAGCCCCGCTAGCTACTACGCTCGTTTTTAACGTTGAACGGGTGTGGCTGGGAGAGAGGGAGGGAGAGGGAGACGGAGGGAAGGTGTGTGAGGCGCAGCTAAGTGAGTTTAAGTGTGTCCAGATACCAGCGGCGCAATCGAATTGGTACTCGGGTTCCAACTCGATTTATTTTAACCCTAGGCTGGAGAAAAACTAACCAGAGGAAGTACTAAAATACCAAAGGGTTGTTGAATAATTTAACGGTGCCGTAGGCCAGCTCAAGCAGTTCAACTGTCGAAATCATCTCGGCGACCCAGTGGAATATTGCACCGCCAAAAATAATCACCGAGACACTTATTGCAGCAAGCTCTTTGTCACCAATTTTCTTACCATCCGACATTGCCATTCTCCTAATCCGCCCTAACCGAGGGATATCTTATTAACTGAATCCGATCCATCGACCACTAGCTGCTACGGTAAACCAGACTAGAATTGACGTAACTGCCATCCCACGAATAATCCAAGGATTAATTTCGCTATGCGGTTTACTGCTTAGTAGCGGCTGTTTGATCAAAAAGACAAAAGCAGCTCCCGCCGCCAGCGCCAACATTTTTACCCAGAACACAGGCATGTAGTAAACTTTATCGGCGACACCCGCAGCGCAAAAAATCCCCGTTAGCACGGCAGCTATTAGTGTCACCTTAAACGCCTTATGCGTTCCGTTGCTGATAACTTCTGAAGGCGTGGTCCTAAACATTACACCAAGCAAGCGCAGATCAGTAGCAAGAACTAAACCACCAAGAGTCCCCATTGTGAGTAAATGCATTGCTTGAACCGTGGCATAAATAGAACCATAAGTTGTGCCTATATAGCCAAGTGGGGTTGAATTTTTCAACCATTCAAAAGCAGGCAGTAAGCTTGGATATATCGCCGCACGCACTTGCAAGAGCTCTAAAACTACAATCACTAGCAATACGAAAAACACCGATAAGGTTGCTTTGTATTCGCTTAAAATTGTATTGAACATGCTAACTCCTAAAACTTCAATTTATTAATACGGCAAATTTTTTAATTCGCCAAACTCAGGTTTTCTACAACGGCTTCTCTACAATACCTTTAATTGATCAACACAGCCTGATGCCCAAAGAATCGTTGGATTTTGAGTCTTATCACAATCCACCCAATCATAAGGAATATAGCGCCCCATTGTGACGACTCCACACCAAAGAACTAGCGAAAGTATTGCCCCTGTTCGTAACCCTCTAGGAGCTACAGAATCATTGTCCCAGCTGCCGTCTGCCGCTTTCATTTTTGCATTAAAAACCCAAGCGTTAATAAAAGCTAGAACCAACAAAATCATCTTAATTCGAAACCAAAGGCTTTGTATTGTTTCAACAGGCTTTGCATATACAAGCAAGAAACCAGTTATAAACATAACCGCAAAACCAATCATCATCGGTTTGTGAAGACGGTCTGCTATTGTTGAGGCGGAGACGTTAGGTAAAATCCAGCCCAGCATTCGGAAATCGATTATGAATAACGATCCTATCGAAACCATCAGGGTCAGTACGTGAGTCGCCTCTAGCCAGCTATAGCTGTAGTAGCCCGCAACTAACATTTGGCTATATTGTTGCGCTTCCATCCACTGGCCAAACTGCAACAGTAATTCGTTAATCAAAATTTAAACCTCTAGTTAATTCTCTTGATATCCGCATCTAAATTCCGCGCTCAAAGAGGATAAACATCCTTTACGTGCGAGTCCACCTCAAAATGCAGCATGTCGATGTCTGATTGATTCAAGTTAATACACGATTCGAAATTCGGTCCTAGCTACGGGTATTACGCTTTCGATACTCCGAGGGAGTCACACCCGTAATCTCTCTAAATGCATTGTTAAAGGGAGTTATCGACTGATAGCCCACTGTCAACGCAATAGTCAGCACGGGTACATTGGCGTTAGCTATCTCAGCCAATTCCGCGCGGGCATCTTCAATTCTATACTTGTGCAGCATTGCATTAAAGTTTCGAAAACCAAGCTGCTTGTGAATAAACGCCCTTAACCTGTATTCAGGTAAGTTTAACTTTTTTGCCAGCATGGATATTGTTAACCCAGCCTCTCGATAAATTTTTCCATCGCTAAACGATTTATTAAAGGAATCGATGTCGAATGCGGCGGTAGATTCTTCGAATGGATCCTCTGTCAATTCCACAACTTTTCGTATCACGGAGATTAGTGAGACATAGTCGAACCTTAAAGCTACCACCAGCATGCCAAAGGCCAAAAGCGCTATTGCATAGATAAGAACCGCCCTCTCGTTGGCATTGTCTAATGAGCCTCCCTCTAAAAGGAAATTCTCCACAACCACAACGCTAAAAATAAGCGCGCCCTGAACACCAATGATGAACCAGCGCAGCACTCGTCGATCATCTACTAAATCAGCACGCCACCCTTTCAGAGTCCAGTATATAGCGAAGCCGACAAAGAACAGCTGCAAAACATCCAGGCCGGTCCCTATTAAAGTAACCACCTCACTGCCAGCTGCAGCCTCTTCTACTAAATTAAATAACAAAAGACCGAAGTCCAACAGCACTTGAAATGCAAAGGCCATTGCGAAAGACAGAGGAAAACGGTCTTGCTCTTGGAATATCAAAAAACAGTAGATCATGAAAAGGCCGCAGACAGAGCTGGTGCCTATATCGAAGAAGAGCCGCCAACCACTCAGATCTAATCTAAACTGTGGATCGATGTGCTGACCTGTCATGCCATTAAGAAGATAAAAAATAGTAAAAACAGCCATCACCCCGAATACACGGGCGCTAGCGGCTTTTGGCTCAGCTTTTATATAGCCCGCTGCCAGTAGCAAAATAGACAGGATAGCGACTATTTGAGCTGTGTATAACAGCATTGGATTCGGCAAGGTTAATTCCTACAGCGAGCGATTTTGCGGCTTTGACCTTAACCGAAGCCGAGAAAAAACACAAAGACCTGATTGCTATTGAAAATTTTACGGTTTTTAACACCAAGACCCAGCCCAAAAAATCTGTCGCATCTAATATGCACTTCAACGCATCGTAAACTTCATAACCGAACTCTAGCCCAAAAGGCCAAGATTAAACCGAAGCATTGGCAACCTAGCAGGCAGCCAACAGGCAGCCAAGCCCCCAATAACAGGTAGAAAAGGAGCGATATATCATAGTGTTACCTTTTTACTCAGCATGCTGAGCGACGGTTCGCTAGTCGTTGCGTGGAGGAAAGTATGCCACTATACTCGCGCGACAAACCCAGCCCGCGCGCACTAATAGGGTCAATAGCAAGTCTTTAAAGGCGAACAAATAACAATATAGAATTATCAATAAAAATCATATCAAGGGAGATCGTAATGCGTAGTAATTTTCCGTGCAAACGTAGAGGCCTAAGCCTAGCAGTAATGATTGCTAGCACAGGGTTTGCTTTACCAGTTGTTGCTCAAGACTCAGAAATTGAAGAAGTAATTGTCACGGGATCTTTTATCCGCGGCACTCCTGGCGACGCCCCGTCCCCAGTTAATGTGATCGACCGCGCAGCTATAGACGCTCAAGGCGCGACAGGTATTTGGGACGTTATCAGAAACATGGAAGTAAATTCCGGTTCTGATACCAGTGTAGCCGGCTCCAACGATCCAGGTGGTGCAGCCACAAGCCAGTTAACGGGAACTGCTCAGGTCAACCTTCGAAATCTAGGTGCTAACTCTACCCTCACTCTAATTAACGGCAAGCGCTTCACCCCCGCTGCTGTTGTCACAAATGCCGGTCAAGAATTTGTCGACCTGAACTCTATTCCTCTAGTCATGACTGATCGCGTTGAAGTCCTGACCGACGGCGGCTCTGCCCTTTATGGCTCTGATGCTGTTGCCGGTGTGGTTAACGTGATTATGCGCACTGACTTCGAAGGCTTCGAACTCTACGGCGACATTCAAGGCGTTGAAGCTGCTGGCGACCTTTTTGACCAGACTATTAGTGCGATTTGGGGCTGGGAGAGCGATGACGGCGATACCAATTTTGTAATCTCTGGAGAGTATTTCGAACGCGATCCTGTCGGTGAGCAGTATGCCAATTTCTTTGATGCCGATGCCGGTCAATACAACGGTCAAGTCAGCGGTGTAGGCGTACCGTTAGTCCTGCCCGGTAATGTGCTAAACCCGGCTTACATCCAAAGCGACTTAACAGCTCTAAATATTTCTCAAACGGGTAACCGCAACATCGTTTTGGGCGACCCTCTCTGTGCGGGTCTTTCGGGCCCCAACGGCCCTTTATACACGGACAATCGTTACAGCGACCTCGGTCAAAACCAGGCTGACTGTTTCGAATCTGATTTAGACTATACCTTTATATCTCTGGGCCAGGAGCGTGCAAGTTTTGCTGCCAGCTTCGAGCATCGCTTTAGCGACAGCGTAGAATTTTATTCGTTCTTTCAGCATGCCGATTCAGACACTCAAATCCAAGATGACGGTGTCGCCACCTCCCGATCTGTTCACCTCATGCTGCCTCCTCCCGGCGCTAGCTTAGCCGGCGGTCCAGGACCTGGTGGCCCAGGCCCAAGCCCTGTTAATGCCTTTGTTGGCAGCGTAGCTGAGTTAGGATTTTTTGCAGCCGCAGCAGGTAACGTTCGTCCTGGCCCTAATGACATTACCAATTCTCCGCTAGATATTCGCAATGGCGGCATTGGCACAGGTATGTTTGGCGGCCAAGTTCGAACCGGTGATCCACGAACCGGCAACACCCGTTCAAATCAAAGTGTCACCTCAGGAGTTCAGGCCGGACTGCGTGGTGACTTCGTTATGAGCGACCGCAGCTTTAACTGGGATGTCAGCTATTCATGGAGCGGCACCAGTTTTGAACAAAACTATTTGACCTTAAACCGTGAAAACACAGAGTTGGCATTACAAGGTTTAGGTGGTCCTAACTGCACTCCAAACGGCACGCCTGACTTCGACTTTGTTGCCAATGATCCAACTGGCGCAGTTCTAGGCGGATTGTCTAGTAACTTCAATGACTTCCCGTTTCCAGGTTATATCTTGAACTTGCGCGAGTCTTTATCCCAAGGCCTAACAAGCAGTAACCAAGGTCAAGGTGGGTGTGAGTTTTTCAATCCTTTCCTGACTAAGCTAACGGATCCGGCTTTAGCAAACTCTCAGGAACTTCAAGACTGGATGACTGAAGACATTAAGCGTGCCGATAAACGCAACAAGCTAGCGGTATTCGACGCGGTCATCTCCGGCGAGCTATTTGAACTAAGCGGCGGTACTGCTCAGTTTGCAGCCGGCGCCCAGTATAGAGAGCGTAGCGCTCAATCAAGAGCCCCTGCACTCAATTTGCCTGGCGTTCAGGCTATCACCGGCTACGATGCAGGCGGCACACCCGATGAGTTCCGTTACAGCACTAACAACCTTGAATGTTCTAATTGTATCTTTGATTTCGAGCACACCCGCGATGTGAGATCGGTGTTCTTAGAATTATCATTGCCGATCATTGAGAATCTAGAAACTCAAATCGCGCTTCGCTATGAAGACTATGGGGGTCAAATCGGCAGCAATGTATCGCCTAAGATTGCCGCCAGCTACAGACCAATTGAAGACCTTTTGATTCGTGCTTCATGGTCACAATCCTTCCGCGCACCGAACATTGGTGTTTTATTTGAGTCTTTTGAGTCTTCATCAACAGAAATCAGAGACCCAATTAGCACTCAAGCCGTGCGTGCAGGATTACTGCCACCAACGGTTGCAAACGGTGAACGCGAGAACAGCTTTACTCTCGGCTCACCTAACCCGAACTTAGGCAATGAAGAGTCTGACACTTTTAACATTGGTATTCAGTGGACTCCGAGCGGCGCTCTTAATGGTTTAAGTATTGGCGCAGATATATGGCGCTTCGAAGTTTCAGACCGCGTATTGCCGCAGGCCCCAATCGCTGCTTTACAGCCAGAGCTTGACGCGTTCTCACTTGCAGCAGCTGATCTATCAAACTACGTGGACAACGCTTCCGTACAGGCAGACGCTAGCCCGCAGTTTGCCTCATGTGATCCTACTGCTATCGCTGCCCAGTTCGGTATCGATTCACCCGAGCGTTTAGAGTGTGTGGTAGATCCTCGCACCTACCGCGTAGAAGGAATTCAGCGCTTGGCCGGTTCAACTGAAGCGGATTTGGTAACGATTGTCTTGCCTGCAATTAACTCAGGCGGCATCGTCGTTGACGGTATTGATCTTAAAGCCGGTTACACATGGGATAACGACTGGGGTCGTTTCCGTGTCGCTGCTGAATATACTCACGTTCGTCAATATGATGTAAGTGATATTCCAGGGCTAGGAAATGGACTGTCAGAAACTGGCAGATTTGACGCGGCTGGCACCTCAGGCCAAGCACCTATAGTTCGCTCTCTTCCTGATAACCGCGGCAATATCAACATGAGCTGGACCAAAGATGGCCACAGACTTACCGTGATTAATCGCCATATTGGTTCATACGATGCTTTAGAATTTGCAGGTCGTTTAACAACTACCTCTGATGCTTTGCTACCGTTTCTTAAGCCGAAAATTGAGAGCTATCAGACATGGGATATGAATTACACATACACCCATGCTTGGGGCAACAGCAATCTTGGCTCTACCAATTTCACTCTTGGTATGATTGATGCTTTCAATGAAGAAATACCACAGTTCAGATTCCAAGAATTTGACCGCTCTGTCTTTGATGGCCGTGGCCGCCGCATCTACGCGCGCGCACTTTGGTCTCTATAGGGCAAGCTGACGTGAGCTAGCCGCTTAAATTTTAAGGCTAGCGAAAACAAAAACGGCGATGAGAGATCATCGCCGTTTTTTTTCGCCCGCTGTTTATGCCACTGCCAGGTTATGCACCTTCTCGATTATGGCCTGCTCAGCCAGCTACAGCTTTTGTTTTCTTAGCTTCTTTTCTAACGAGGATTCCACATCTTTCAAAATTTTATCGATGCTGGTACCACCCTGCTCATCAAAATCATATTGATTGAACAAATTAATGGTGACTTCCGTTCTTCGGCCGAAAGCCAGAACTCTTTCAAAATAACTATCAGGGCCTTGATTCAACAAAATAATATCAAGTACAAAGGCGAGTAAAGACAGTATGGATAAGAATACATCGCGGAAAGCATCAATATAGAGCTTCAATTGAAACACGAGAAACTTACGTGTAGATGGCCAGTATCTTTTCATTAGAAGCGCCTTTTTAGGTCTGATTTCCTTGTAGTCTAACGAAGAATCGAATTCAAAAATACGAAAGGCAACAAATTAACAATTCACGGCTATAATCGGCTCAGAGAAAACCCATCATTTACTGCTAATTGACACGCATAAAAATCTACCCCACAGCCTGAGAGGGGTCAAGCTGAAGAGCAGACAAAGCGCAGTGAAACCATCAAACTAAAAACATACTCAATTTCTGGTTTCAGTTCTTAGACGACAGGGATTCACAAAGGTTACAAGCAACCAAGACCAAGTGACATGTTCATGAGGTAACTTGTAGGCGCTCGCCAAACAGCTTAGTTAGCGTATGAGCACTATGTCGGCGAACAGCAGAGCTGCAATGGCGTTCCAGCAACTTTTAAATAAGCTTCATAAGTGTTAGATAAAATACCAGCGTCTACGCATCTGAAATTGAATGGCCGATAAATAGCAGCGTGAACAAAACCTAATACTCGCGTACAATTGAGGTTGTATTAAATTCAAGCAAAAAAACTAAACTTATGCACTTTACAAAATTTGGCCTAGCAGCGCAGTTATTAATCGTGAGCTTTAGCTTACTCACCACTCTTAACCCCCTTTACGCTGCAGGCGGCCCTTGGCGACTCTCTGATGCCTTAGGCCTCAGCGAAAACTTTACCCTAAGCGGTGAGCACCAAGCGCGCTTCGAACACTACGATGGCGCTGTGCAACTTGGGGTCAGTAACAACGACAAAATCTTGTTCCTCCGTACTACACTTAAAGCGCAATACAATAAAAACGGCTTTGGCACGCAGCTAGAAATACAAGATGCCGGTCAGCAGCTTGCAGACAAAGACGCAGACATTCGAAATATTCACGCTAGCGTTCTTGATATCCTTCAAGCTAATGTTAGCTATACTGTCGGCACAGAAAATACTAGCGAAATCCGCATAGGTCGATTTACTCAAGATTGGGGAAGCAGAACCCTTGTGGCGAGAAACCGCTTCCGAAATGCGATCAATACCTTCGATGGCGTTTCCTTTATTCATAAGCGGGAAAACGGCAATGAGTTTAAATTTTTATCAACCCAGCCGGTACGTCGCACGCCCAGAGATCGAGTAAGTCTACTCGACAACGAGCGCCAGACCGATAAGTCAAGTTCGGCTCAGCGCTACCATGGAATCTTTGCAAGCTTGCCATCGATACTTTCAAATGTTCTTCCGGATGCGTTGCCGGATTTAGAGCTAGAGACTTATTATTTACTGCTCCAAGAAAAAGACACAAATACGCTGGAGACAGCAAATAGGCACCTGCACACGTTTGGTTTTCGCGCTAGCTCCGCGCCAGAACTCAATGGCTGGGATATTAATTTGGAATCAATTTTTCAGTCGGGTAAACGACGCGCCTCTAGCAATCCAATAGACACGCAGGATCTCGACCACAGCGCATTTTTTCAACGAGCAGAATTAGCCTACAGTTTTAATATGCCCTCCAAGTTAAGAGCCATTTTTGAGTTCAACTATGCCAGTGGCGACAAAGACCCCTCGGATCAAGACAGCGGCCGTTTTGATTCTTTATTCGGGGTAACTGCATTTGAGTTTGGACCGGTAGCTCTCTATGCCCCTTTCAACCGCAGCAATCTGATAACTCCTGGCGTTCGCTTAACAGCAACGCCATGGAGGGGAGTGAGCCTAATGGCAGACTATCGGCATTTTTGGCTATCGGAGCGCAAAGACAGCTGGGGCAGAACCGGGCAAAGAGATATCACCGGAGATACTGACAGCTACTTAGGGCAGCATTTAGAGTTAAGGGTTAGCTGGGCAGCGACGCCGGGGAATATCCGTGTCGATAGCGGTCTTGTCTTGCTGGATGCTGAAAACTTAGTGGACACTCAGACCGCATTCTTTTACGTTGGATCAAAAATTGACTTCTAATCTGATTGCAAATCTTATGAGTAAACCCTAACTGTCTTGTGCATCAGGAATCAATTCAAAGGTCATGCCTGCATGCGCTCTCAGTCTATCCAATAGTTTATTGTCAAACACTGTAGCTGGGGTCCAGAATCCTCCTGGGGAATCTCTCTTGTCAAGATCACGGCGCAGACTAATAGCCGCTTGCGCTAGCATCTTGGCGGTAGAACCGTAGCCTGGGTCTCTATCGCCTGTAACTTTAACGCTTATCTGTTGGTTATTTTCAGTCAGCCCCAAAAATCTCAAATCATAGTGCCCATTGTCCTGCTCATCCTTCGTTGGACCCTCGCCTGGTTTAGGTAATACAAATTTGACGAGAAAATTACGCACTAAGTTTAATGATAGGAATTTTGGCGCCAATCGAGTGCCGAGCGAAATTCGTCGGGCAGTCTTCTCACCCTTCTTTCCTGCTCCGGTCAATGTTCCTTCATCATAACGAAATGAATTGCTGTAGCTTCCACCTTGGCGGAGGGCATTCGAACGAAAAACAATACGAGTGTTGATAGCCTCCATAATAAAAGGCCCAACCCAAGAATCGAAAGCCTCGTCAAACTCAACGTCGACCTGATGTTGCTGTAAGTTAAATTTATGATTTTGCGGACAGAGCGAATAAGGGTCTTTCATTTCTGCTTGTAACGTAGGGTTTCCTGCAGCTTCTTTGTACATGTTAATGCCACTAGCTATAGTCCCTCCAGAAGCGCCGCCCTTCATCGTCATAACGCGCATCTTTACAGTCGGACACATGCTGCCAAATTGCTTAATGGCCTGATCTTGCAAATACATCACGCCAAGGTCTGACGGAATAGAGTCAAAGCCGCAGCTGTTGACTATTCTAGCGCCAGTGCGCTGGGCAGTATCAGCATAGCGTTCAATCATTAGCCGTATCCAAGGTGCCTCGCCAGTCAAATCGCAGTAATCGGTGCCTGTTTCTGCACAAACTTTTATTAGAAGCTCACCGTACAAAGCGTACGGCCCCACCGTTGAAATAACTACGGAAGTTTTATTACACAGCAACTGCAAGCTAATCTCGTCTGCTGAATCGGCAAGTAAAGAAGGCACTGAATCTGCCTTCGCGCCTAGCTTTGTTTTTAATTCCTCTAATTTCGATTCAGACCTAGCAGCCATCGCCCACGTCAAATTCGCTTCGGTATAAGCATTAACTAAATAATCACAAAGTATCTGGCCAACAAAGCTTGTTGCGCCAAATACGATCAGGTCGAATTCTTTATTGGTAGTCATAGGCAGCTACTCTTTTATTGAGGAAGGGCGACGAAAGAAAAAAGTAGAACTCGCCGCGTCAAAAAGCGCAGGCGAGCTCAAAATCTGGAAAACCCATCGGACTAAGCACTAACGCTGCTGGCATTTAAGCTGGGCTGCGCAACTTGCATCTCGCTTTCAAAACGGCCCGTTGAGCCAAGTTTAGAATGCCTGTAGCTCATCCAAATCAGGAACTGCAAACCGAACAGCAACGACGCTGCAAGCAAGTGAGTGGGCTGAACTAATGCCGGCATACCTAAGTGGCCAAGTGTCGCGCCAGAGACTACAGACAAAACAATTACGCCAATCATTACAATACACAAGCGAGTAAGCGTATGTTGCCAGCCTATAGAATTAATTAAAATTCGTACCAGCCACAAATTTGAAAACAACACAATTGCAGAAAAACTTCGGTGCACATAGAAAAACCAGGGCATCGCCTCTATCCACGACGACCTAAGTTCTTCGCCTTGAGCCTCTTTAATAAAATCAGTCATCTCTCGAACCTGGGTGCCCATAGCTACCTGTATAACAGTCATCACTAAGACTATCGCCAGCCACCTTTCGAATTTCGGATCGATGCTATGAACCGGCTGAGCTTCCATAAGTTCTCTACGCGCCTGCGCCAAAGCAAACAAAAGCGTCGCAACGATAGCTAAGGCCACCAGCATATGTACGGTTATCATTCCAGGCTGCAAATTTGATGCGACAACTTTAGAGCCAAGCCAACCTTGAAAACCAACCATTAAAAATGCGGCGACACTTGCCCTCATGATTGATGGATCAATTCGCCTAGTGCGCCAAGAAAGAATCGCTGTAATGAAAATCATGAATCCTATGCTTACACCTAAAACACGGTTCAGATACTCAGTCCAAGTTTTCACAACGTTAAACTGTGTATCCGAGTAGCCTAACTCTGCATAGACCTGCTGATAGTCTGCAGGCAGCTGCGCCTCGCTAGTTGGCGGAACCCACTGCCCAAAACAAGTGGGCCAGTCCGGGCAGCCCATTCCAGCACCAGAGGCACGAACCGTGGCGCCAACCAGTATAAGAAAATATACGGCAGCAAGGGTGATAACTGCCATCTTTCGATAGTTTAATAAAGCCTGACTATTAGAATTGTTCATTAGTAGATCGAGCCTGCCTATAAAAGTGAACCCGCATGGATTGGGTCGTTTGAGTTTTGAAAAGTTAGTTGCGCAGTGCCTCGAGTAAATTAACAGAGGCGTATCCGTCCATAGGTATGTCGTTCTCACTCTGATAGGCACGGACCGCTGCGCGGGTCATTCGGCCTATTCTTCCGTCTGGCTCTCCGGAGTCAAAGCCATGAGCATTCAACAGCTCTTGCAGCTCAAAGACAGCTACCAAACTCATCGCTTGTTCATTTACGGGCATGCGCTGGATTGGCTGGCCGCCGGTAAACCGATCCCCGAGATTGCCAACGGTTAACGCGTAAAATGTAGATGGGTTATAAGCCAGGGTAGCTCGGTAGTTCGTATAACCCAGAAATGCAGGCCCAGCCGCTCCAGCAGGTAAAATCACAGATGCTTGTATGTCCGCTACCGGCAAAACCCCACCACTGACCCGACTTATCCCAAGGTCTTGCCATTGCTGAAGACTCTTTCGAGTTTGAGTACCAGCCAAAGCATAATCAAAATCACTAGGTAACAAAACTTCCCTACCCCAACGCTCATCCCCCTGCCATCCGGAGTTAGATAAAAAGTTAGCAGCAGAATGAAATACGTCAGGAAGACTATTCCAGATGTCGATGCGGCCATCACCATCACCGTCAATACCATAGCGATAGAATACAGAGGGCAGGAATTGCAATTGGCCCATAGCTCCAGCCCACGACCCGCTCATTTGATCTGCGTTAATGTGACCATCATCAATGATTTGAAGCGCAGTCAATAACTCTGCCCTAAAGAAAGAAGCTCTTCGAGGATCGTAAGCGAGCGTCGCCAATGCTTGCAGGACTGAAAAACCACCCGTTGCACGCCCGAAGTTACTCTCGATCGCCCAGAATGCGGCCAAATAATGGGGCTGCACCCCATGCTGCTGTCTTACCTCTTCCAACAGATCAGCGTGTTCAATCAATAACGCCTGGCCTCGGCCAACCTGATTTTCGGTAATACGCAACCCAATATACCGAGTAAAGGTTTGCACAAACTCAGGCTGGCTATTATCCAACTCAAGCACCCTCTCAAGAGGTTCAACAGAATCAAGTGCGCCGAGTGTGGCGTCGCTAATGCCCTTGCTAGCAGCTTCTAGTCTGAGCTCCTGAAGCCACTCCTTAAAAGTTGGCTGGAGTGGCTCCGGCTGCCCATAAGCAGGAATAAGGGGAGTCGTAATGCAGCAAATAAGTAACAATATGGCTGAAGTTTTCATAACTCTATGATACTGGAATCAAGCGGCAATGAAAAATGCAGAATCAGGCTATTCGGTTAAATATGACAAGGGCTTGCGACAATTTTGGCCTAGTACTTTTATGCCATACACACCAGAATTACCGCAAATCAGCTACTGTGGGTGCTCAGAAGTATGCCGGATAAAATCTGAGACCCGCTTTTCGTCAAGCTCGGTTAAACTAATAAAGCTCAACCCCAAGTGATAAGTATCCTGACTCAGCCTCCTAAGGTGCGAAACGTTACAAGAAGATTTAACTTTGCGCTGACTCTGATTGGAAACTGGAAGCGAGAATTCCAGGTCAATATCAGGATAAAGGCCTGAATCTTTCCTGTACTGGGACATTCGTTCAACCAGCTGATGTTTGCATTCGAGCTCAATTCCTGACTGGGATAAATTTAACAGCGTGGCGTTGCGAATTGCGCCGGAGATTAGTATGTTCGCTTCCCCACCGACAGCTATACGGGGGTAAACTCGTCTTTCACTAAGCATAATCGAAACCCTAAATTAGATTAACAGCAACATTTCAATGATTAACATTACAGCTTACCAAAACTTAAGCTTTGAACTAAGCCACACTTTATTAACTTAAGATTCTAATTTCTGCTTTAAAGCAAACTCAGTCACCCTTAGTTATACTGTGGACCAATATTGGATCAACAATCCCCATTCGCTCAGTTTTTACTTCCGCCGAGGGATACATAAAAATACAGAAAGTTCCTATCTTAGTTTGCACAGCGCCCAATGATCTATTATTGCGTTTGGTTATAAAAATACTTCCAATCTATTTTGCAACGCAAGTAAAAGCAGGTTTTTTGACCACACTGATTTCTCGACGACAACTAGCGGCTCTGCGAACGCTCTTACAAGTAACTAATGTCGGCGCTAATGGAGTTAGCCAGCCATTTGAGCAGCTTAGGACTTTTAACGAGAGCGAAGAAATCCAGAATCTGGGCTGCTTATCTAAAATGTTTGAAAACACAAAAGCTTCCCTAAAGGCTTTCAGCTACCAGCAATGTTTACCTTAGGTCATTTCCCCGAACTGCTAAATATTGAAATTAGGCAAATTTTAGCTGATATGAGCATTCCCCTGTGATCACGGCATTATGACTAAGCATGTCAAATTCATAGAGAAATCGAACTTGCCATATTGTTATAGATGAATATGCATAAATAAGGATAGAGAAAAAACGAGAAAAAGAGCAAAAAAAGAACGAATAAGAGAGACACACAGCAACGGAGGTAGGCCGCTCTAGCGCCAAGAAATCAGCCATACAACGTACAAGCTGGAATTATAGGTCGTGAGCTTGCACACATGACCTACTACTTTGATCGCTGTTTTTTCGGCGTCCTAAAAAATGCGTTATATCCATTGGGAAGATTTTGAATCGCTTTGAAAGAAACCCTAACTGAAGCCAAATTAACCATGGCTTCGGTTGGCCGCGCTACGATTATTCTTAATTCTTTATTCGTTAGAAGCCGGCTCAACAATTCCGGAGCAAGCATTAGCGCAGCCGACGGTGGTAGCGAAGCTTATATGAGCCCTGTTAAAATACTAAAACACATAAAAGGCCGTGACCATTACACCGATGAAATAAGATCATCAAGTGAATAAATTGAGATAAGCTTCTGGTATACCAAACCGCCCGATGAGATCCGAATTTACAGCTGCCATTTGACGTAGGGCAACGTGAATATGCTCGGGAGTTAACGTTATTCCATTTGGGTCGATTGCTAAAGACTGAGGGTTTATCTTAAGCGCTTCAACATGATCGTCTGTTCCACCAATCACACGGTTCCCTCTCACACCTGCACCGAGCGCCATCATACTTGTTACATTCCAATGATCTTTGCCATTGCCATCATTGTAAAATGGAGTTCGGCCAAAATCAGAGCCGACCAGCACTGTTACCCTATCTTGTAAATTATACGATTCGATTTGTTGCCAAAGATGGTCGATCCCGGTAAGCAGTTGATCCAATCTGTTAGCATGGTTCTGATCGTGATTGCCATGGGTGTCAAACCCGCCCATGTTTAAGTTTGCGCTAACCGCGACCCCGCTTGCGAATGCTGCTGTCGCCACCTCTGCCTGCCCTGCCAACCCATTCGAAATCCTATCTGGCAATAAATTAACTAATCGATTTAGATTATTGTCACCCGTTCGCGATTGCTTTATTTCGGAAAACTGCTGTTGCCTAAGTGGCAGACTATTGGCAGCCACTAGTCTCTGGAGCCTAGCATTGCGAGCATTCTCAATTTCTTGATAAATCGACTCATGAAAAAATTCGCTACGGCGATCTGTATCTTCCCAAGGCCGAGACGCATTTGGAAAAGCAAGTTGTTGGAATACCTCTCCCCCCCCTATTCTTGCGGGCGCCACCAAAGATGCCGTATTGTCATACCCGCCATTGCTGATAAAAGACAGAGGCTCTCGAGGCGCTGTCGCCGCCGCTGCCAGCGCACCAAAGCTGGGGTAGCCCGCTTCAATTTTTCCACTCCAAATAAACCGTGAGCCCGCATCATGGTTATTTGTCTGAGTATCTATACCGTTGATAACCAATAACCGCTCAGCATGCTTAGGAAAAAAGTTAGCAAAATGTCCCGCTGAGTTAGCATCAGGCGGGTTAATATTTGTCGGGTAGGACGATGGAAAGGGGATGTTCCCAGCTGTAGTAATAGCAGCTGTAGAGTAGTTATTCACCGGCCCTCGGCCGTCTAAGCGCGGCCTATCTCCTTTCGGATCAATA
>JBLHTH010000020.1:0-33132 GCA_047627195.1 Pseudohongiellaceae bacterium
GGTGTTGCCCCTCGTGAATCTCTAAATTCAAATACAGGCCTGTTGTTTAGCGGTGGCGCTAATTACCAGTTACCGGTAGATGGCTTAGAATTATTCTTAGGCTACTCCGAAAATGTAAAGCCGCTGATCGATACTATTTTGGAAAGAGAAGGGTCGTCATCAGGAGATCTGGAAGCTGAGCAAGCTGAAAATATAGAACTTGGGCTAAGGTATTCATCTCGAAGGTTGAATGCCAGTGCAGTGATTTTCCAGAATGAATTTAATAACCGTCTTGAATTTTTTGGACCTCAAATTGCTGGGAATATCCCAGATTACACGATTGGCTTAGCGGGTCGTTTTGATAACGTCGGTGGAATAGAATCTAATGGGTTTGAGTTAGCATCGAGTTTTAATATTTCAGATAACTGGTCCATTTATGCGTCCTACACCGATACCGATGCCACCTATGTTGGTACCGGCTTGGGTGCTGCTGCAGATGCCGCAGTTAGTTTAGTGCCTGGCAAGCAAGTTATTAATACGCCTGATAACATGTGGGTATTGTCTCTAGATTGGACGCGGAATCAGTATATGGCGGGAATATCTACCAAGTATGTGGGTGAGCGCTTCGTAGACCGAGCTAATGCTCAGAACGTAGACGCCTATACCGTTTCCGATCTGTATGTTGGGGTAAGTGGCGAAGCGCTAACTGATTATTTGAAAGGCTTTGAATTTCGGTTGGTGGTAAATAATGCCTTTGATGAATCTTATCTTGGGGGCATCTCTGGCTTTGGCGCATGGATAGGCTCGCCGCGCACTGCTTCATTTGCTATGACTGTGGATTTGTAACCCGCGGGGAATAAGGGCAGCGTTAGCGGCTCTAACTTTGCTAGAGATAGCGCAATAGAGTCGGTGACCAACAAGGTTGTTTGCCGACTTTTTAATTGAGTAAAATGAAATGAAACGTCTTTACTGTGTTTTTTGTATATTCATGTTGCAAAGCTTCAATGCAGGTGCGGCGGACAATGTGGTGCTGATAACTTTAGATGGCTTGCGTTGGCAAGAGGTATTTTCTGGGCTTGATCGCCGGCTCGCGCTGAGCGAGGACTATTCAGGACTCAGCGACAAGTTGATGAACGAGTTTTGGGATGACTCTGCCGATGTGCGTGCTCAAAAGCTTTTGCCTTTTTTACATGACGTGGTGTTTGAAAAGGGTAGCTACGCTGGAAATCGTGATCAAGGCTCCTGTGCCAAAGTTAGCAATGATTGGTATTTTTCATATCCTGGGTATTCTGAAATTTTAACTGGCATTGTTAACCCAGCGATTAACTCCAACCGTAAAATGGCAAATCCAGAACGAAGTATCTTCGAGCTTCTAAACACAGTTCCAGAGTTCAATGGACGTTCTGCCGCATTCGCTTCATGGGACGTGTTTCCATTCATTCTTAATACTGAGCGAAGCGGTCTGCATGTTAATGCTTTTTACAAAGAAGCAGAGCCGCAATCAGAATTTGAAACTTTACTTAATCGGTTGTACGAGGATACTCCTCCGCCATGGGCTACCGTTAGAAATGACTCGTTCACCCACCACTACGCAATGTCCTACTTCAAAAGGGAAAAGCCACGTGTTTTATTTATTAGCTATGGAGAAACCGATGACTTTGCTCACGATGGCAAATACGATGAATATATCTTTGCGGCAAATCGAACGGACCGGTTTATCAGGGAAATCTGGGAAATGGTTCAAGAAACCGAGGGCTACACGGACAATACGGACCTTTTTATAACTGTGGATCACGGTCGAGGTGAGGAACCTTTAGAAGCCTGGAGGCACCATGCAAGCAAAACTTCAGTTACAGGTTACATGTCTTCATTGGCCCATTATGAAGAGGGGATAGTAGGATCAGATGCTGTTTGGATGGCAGCGATGGGGCCGGGAGTACCAAATTCCAAACTAATCAATACAGGAGATGGCTGCTTAAGAAGCCACCGCATCGCAGCTACATTATTGGAATTATTAGGGCGTGACTACAGAGATTTTGAGCCGGACATGGGCGCGCCAATTAGGGAGTTTTTGCCATGAGAAGCTGTATTTTTTTCCTGCTTTGTTTTTTTAGCGTTTCGACGCTAGCGCAGGATATTCAGAGAATAGCGTTTGGTTCTTGTAGCCATCAAGATAAGCCTCAGCCAATTTGGAGCGAGGTTTTGGCAGCCGACCCAGATCTCTTTATCTTTTTGGGGGATAACATTTACGGGGATTCTGACGATCCGCAAGTGCTCTCCGCTAAATATGAGAAACTTGCAGCTGTACCTGGGATTCAGACGCTTCGAGAAACCACGGCAGTCATTGCAACATGGGATGATCATGATTATGGACGCAATGACAGTGGAGCTGAATATATCTCCAAAGAGGAGTCGCGCCGGGTGATGCTTGATTTCTGGGATGAACCCGCCGACTCACACAGAAGAACTCGCGACTCTGGGATTTATACATCGTATGTTTATGGCGCGCCGGGAAGGAAAGTGCAAGTCATACTGTTGGACCTGCGTTGGAACCGCTCTGAACTTGTTGCTATCGAAGATCCTGCAAGACTTCAAAGACGAAGCAGTGAAAATCGCGGGCCCTATGATGCTTCTTTGATGAAAGATGCGACGCTTATGGGGGAGTCTCAGTGGCAATGGCTGGAGACAGAGCTGCAAGTCGATGCAGATGTAAGAATAATTGGCTCTAGCATACAGTTGCTGGCTGAGTTTACAGGCTGGGAAACTTGGGCAAATTTTCCAAAAGATCGCCAGCGATTCTTTGAGCTGTTAGAGAAACACCAGAAAGAGCCGGTTCTAATCTTATCTGGAGATGTGCATTGGTCGGAATACAGTGAAATTAGAGAGACTGCTAACGGCTGGCCTTTGATCGAATTAACATCTTCCGGCTTGACAGAAGAATGGAAGGCCATAAGCCCTAATAGACATCGAGTTGGGAATGCCTTTGCAGTAGCAAACTTTGGCCTGGTAGAGATTGATTGGAGTAACGAGATCCCAGCTTTTAGCCTCAGTATAAGGGATGCCTCGGGAACAAATTTGATTCAACGCCGAATTGACTTTGATTGATCAGCCGGGCGTTGCTCAAGGATTAAGCCTTTCGAAATTAAGCTCGAACTTATTCTGTACAACGGCGGCTTGAAATTGCCTAGCTTTAGGGTACTGGCTCTGAAGTAAAGCAATTACTTTTTGTTTTTTGGTTGTTTCTATTCCTGCACCAAAGTACACAGCTCTGACTTCTGTCGGGGCAAAGCCAATGTCTTCGAACCACAGTGACTCGTCTTGTTGATTCGTATCGACGCTTTTTAATAGCCGCCATTCTTTTTCTTTACTCAGTAACTTAGATTTGTAGAGAAACTTGTCGGGGAAGTAGTCTTGAAAGCGTATTTTCTGCTGCTCCATGATGATTCCAATTTGTTCACTAAGAGAAGAAATTTCTGGCCGATTGTCACTGTAGTTGACGGCTAGCGGTTTTTCTAAACTGGAGTCCTCGCCACAGGTGAAACGTATAGCGACGCCGCAATGACGGTCACCATGGCTTTCCCATAGTGTCAAATTTTCATGGCAGTCACTGAGGCTAAGAATGCGTAGACCGCTGGTATAGCTTTTCCAATCTCGCATAATTTCGAGGAGATCTGGATCCCTGTGCTGGACCATGCTTGCCAATAATTCTTTGAGCACCACAGTCGCTTCATCTTCGCTTTCAAACCTTTCCTCGGCGCGCCAGCGACGTACTGCTTTAACCAGGGGGCTGTTGCCGGGAGGTTCGTCTCGCGAGAAGATTAGACCTAGCGTGGCTTTTACGCAGGCAACCAAAAGTCCTTTGGAATCAAAGTTCAGAGCCGAGTGATGGTTAAGCTCGAACGGGTCATTTAACAGACAAGGCGCGGACCAGCGCAATTTTGCGTCCGATAAAATTCGAATAGCGGTTTCGCCATCAGTAAACTTAACCAACGATGTTGGTTTTCTGGTACTCACATACTTTCCTTCATCAAGCAGCTTTGATGCGAATGGCTGGAAGCTAATAGCCTTAAAAAGGAGTTTTATAACAAAAGATAGTCATCCTATAAAACAAAGTATGGTACGGAATACTGGGTTTTGCCAGTTCAATGCACTCATTTACAGCGGGTGAGCCTAAAAAGTGGGTAGGGATCAGTTCGATGGCGCCGATTTGTATCGAGATAGTTACAATTGTTAGCGATACTGCTACATTGCGCCGATGTCTAATACATCCACAACTAGTGAACTCATCCGCGCGCTGCGATTCTTAAAACCTTACAGTAAACAAATCATTTGGGCTGGCGTGGCTCTGGTGTTTACCGCCGCATTGAGCCTAGGGTTGGTGCAATATGTGCGCATTATTGTCGATCAGGGTTTCGTTGCCAGCTCAACGGCGTCACTGAACCAAGCGATTGTCGGATTTATGGTTATCGCATTTCTCCAAGCTTTGGGGACGTTCGCTAGATTCTATTGGGTGTCGTGGCTAGGAGAAAGAGTTACCGCAGATATTCGTAAAGCGGTTTACTCTCACATTATCTCCTTGCACCCAGGATACTTTGAAGCCAACCTCAGCGGTGAGATTCAGTCTCGGATTACTACCGATACAACCTTGATTCAGTCCGTTATTGGTTCCTCTGCCTCGGTGGCTCTGAGAAACATATTGATAATGATTGGCGGCACCGTTTTTCTGTTTATTACAAACCCGCGCTTAACCTCGGTTGTCCTTATTTGCATTCCTTTGGTGATTGGCCCGATTATGTATTTTGGGCGCCGAGTACGTAAGTTGTCTAGGAGCAGCCAGGACGAGATTGCCAACGTTGGGGCTTACGTTAGCGAGAGCATTCAGCAAATCAAAACAGTACAAGCTTACAATCACCAGGAGTATGACCGAGCCCAGTTTTCCGCCCATGTGGAATCGGCATTGGAGGTGGCAATTAAGCGCATTAAATCACGCTCGTTTTTGATCACGATAGTAATGACCTTGGTCTTTGCAGCGGTAGGATTAATGATTTGGGTCGGTGGTCAAGACGTCATCAATGGCGATATGTCCGCTGGAGAGCTAACGGCCTTCGTCGTTTACGCTGTTTTAGTGGCAGCGGCGGTAGGTGCAATTAGTCAAGTAATCAGCGAGTTGCAGAGGGCTGCGGGGGCACTTGAGCGCTTGATGGAGTTATTAGACGCTGAGAGCCTTATAGTTGCGCCGGCCAAGCCGACGTCTTTGGCAAAGCCATTTAGAGGTGCGGTTTCACTTCTCGGCGTAAATTTTTCCTACCCATCTCGCCCCGAAATTAATGCGATTCAAGATTTTGACCTCAACATAGAGTCCGGTGAAAGCATTGCATTAGTTGGACCCTCCGGAGCTGGCAAGTCGACGCTGTTTGACCTACTAATGCGGTTTTATGACCCTCAAAAGGGCGAGATTACTTTGGATGGGGTGAGAATCAGAGATTTAGACCCGCTGGAATTACGTCGTCATATTGGCGTAGTGTCACAAACTCCTGCCATGTTTACGGGTAATGTTTCAGACAATATTCGCTATGGAAAACCAGAAGCCAGTGATGCACAGATTATAGAGGCGGCAAAGTCGGCGTACGCGGATAATTTTATTGCTGAACTTCCCGAAGGATATAATAGTTTTCTGGGCGAGTCAGGAATACGCCTCTCGGGTGGGCAGCGACAGAGATTAGCTATCGCTCGGGCAATTCTGAAAGACCCTGAAATTCTCTTGTTAGATGAGGCTACCAGTGCCTTGGATGCTGAAAGTGAGCGTCAGGTGCAATTGGCACTGGAAAAACTTATGCAAAACAGAACTTCATTAATCATTGCTCACCGTTTGGCAACAGTGGTGAATGTTGATCGAATCGTGGTTCTAGATAAAGGCAGAGTTGTGGCGCAGGGCACTCACAGAGAATTGCTTAGCTCCAGTCCGCTCTACGCCAATTTAGCGAATTTACAATTTTCGGAGCATTTAGGTGGGGATAAATCTCAAGGAAAAAACTAAATATAGGGACAGCTTGGTACATAAGTAACCAGATAAATACTCCGCGTCCTGCTTCTTGAACTGCGTTATAATATTTTACTTAAAGTTCATGTGTTAGTTAATAAGCATTAATTAAGTTATTAAATTTTAAGGAAATAACTCTTGGACAAGTATAAGGATATACGACCGTATCTGGACAGTGAGATTCGGCCGGTATTAGATGAACTCATTAAAGATCCGGAGTTCTTAACTACTATTGCTCAGTTTTACTTTCCGCGTCTTACTCATTTGATGCCAAGAGCAATGCGCTTTGCGGCTAAGGCTAAGTTAAAAGGCCAGCTTAAAAGTGTTCATAATATCGCATCCATGCAGGACGTGATCGCGCAGTACATGGACAAAATGATCGAAGATACTACGACTGCATTGACTCACTCTGGTTTAGAGAATTTGCGAGAGGGTCGTAATTACGTGTTTATTAGCAATCATCGCGATATCGTCATGGATCCGGCGTTTGTAAACTACATGCTCTATCACGCAGATCATGAAACCCTCCAAATAGCGATTGGTGATAATTTATTAAAAAAGCCATTTGTGTCCGACCTTATGCGCTTAAACAAAAGCTTTATTGTGCAGAGGTCATTAAAAGGACGAGAGCTTTTGAGTTCACTAAAACTTATGTCTGAGTACATTCATCACAGTGTAGCCAACGGGCAAAACGTTTGGATCGCTCAAAGTGAGGGTAGAGCCAAAGACGGAATTGATAAAACGGACCCAACCTTACTGAAAATGCTCGCAATGGGAGACCGAGAGGTTCCGTTGGGTAAAAGCCTTAAAAAACTCCATATTATCCCTGTTAGCATTTCTTATGAATATGACCCCTGTGATTTATTGAAAGCCGATGAGCTATATCAAATAGCCAAGACGGGCAGCTTCGAAAAAGACGAATCAACTGATATCAACAGTATTGTCACAGGGATGGTTGGGTTTAAAGGAGCGGTACATGTAGCTTTTGGCACTGAGCTCAAAATTACCGATGATGAACCAGAACATATTGCAGCAGATATCGATATGCAGATTCTCGAAAATTATGCTCTGTCAGACAGTAATTACTTGGCAATCAGTAGGCTTAAGCAAGATGGCATGCTACCGCTGCATCGTTTGAGACCAGGGTTCGATACTCAGGTGATATCGCCTGCATCCCAAGCCTTTTTTAGCGAGCGCTTGCGCAAAATAGAGCCTTCACTTGTAAGGCACTGGCTTTATAGCTACGCGAACCCTGTTATCGGACGTTATAAAATCGAGTAAGAAGTGGCGATTTACTAGGCCAAACGCGCAATAGCTGCAGCCAATCTGCCCATTAGTGATTGTTTTGTATCTGCATGGATTGGTCCGAAGCAAAGACTCTGTATTTCTATCTGCTTTGCGTGCTTGGTGTTTTCTTGTCGGTCTGGTTTTGATTTTCCGAAGGCGTTTTTCAACTGCGCTAATTGGATCTCCATCCTCGTTGCTTGATCTGAATCAGGTGTCTCCATGTTCGCGCGAATTTCCAGCTCGATGCACTGCTTGCGCAGAGCTTCTGTCTCATTTGTTACCAGGGTAGTTAAATCCGTTGGAGTTTTAAGGCCGTTCAAATTCTTCCAGCGCTTCGTCAATAAACTATCAAGAGACTCATTGCCTACTTTTGGCAGTTCATTCCATGTCGAGGTATCAAGGGTTTTAAGGTGATCCGAAAAGCTCTCTAGGTCATTAATCTTATTGAGTTCACTTTCCATTTTATCAAGAAGGGCAATTTTTGACGCCAGCTTTTCCTTTAAAAGTAAAAACTTCTTGTCTGGCAATGCTTTAAACCGCATGTCTATCTTGCGTTTGATACTATTAAATTGCTCTGTAAGCTGACTGCGTTGCTGCTTTAATCTTGGGTCAAGGTCGTTGGAGAATTTCTGCGCCAGTGTCTGATACTCAGATTTGCTGTCACGGAACTGTTCTTCTTCGAGGGCTGCTAATTGCTCTAATTCTTTTAAGGTGACTCTTAAACCATCCTCAGTTTCTTTTAAGGCACTTTGCAGTTTTTCTGCTTCTTGGTTACGCTGTTCGAATAACTTATCACAGGCTGCTCGAAACTCATCCCAGTACTTTCGGTCTTCTTTAAAAGAAGTAGGGCCAATATTTTTCCACCGCTGCTGCAAAGCCTTGGCTTCGTTCATAGCCTTTCTGTTGTCATCGAGTAGCTCCAATGCAACCGCTTCATCAATGCACTGCTGCTTTGCTTTACCGTTGTCCCGCATCTCTGTACGGCGCAATTTGCGCAGTTGGTTGAGCAAATCGTAGTAACGCTTTTGCAGGCTCTTAATTTTGGATTGCTCAATGGGAGCATACTTTTTCCAGCTTTCTTCGGCGCCTTTAACCAACTTGTTAACGACAGAGATGTTCACTGTTGCCGTATCTAGTTCGGCTATGTCTTTTTCGAGTTGGTCGCATAGTAAGCGCCGTTGTTTAAGGTTCTCAGCCATAAGCTGCTTGCGCTGCTTGAAATATTCTTTACACGGCTCATAGGCCTTATCAGATAATACTTTAAATTCTTTCCAAAGTTCTTCGTTCTGATTGGAGCGCCCGAGAAGCTTCCAATCTTTATGCATAGTTGCAATGTGCTTAGAGCGATCGGAAGCATGCATCTTGGAGTCAATGAGATGCTGCATCTGGGTGAGCATTTGTTTTTTCTTCTCTGTTGCAGCGAAGATTTTCCAATCTCGAAGTTCGTCTATTTTGGCTTTGTAAGCACTGGCTTTGTCTTGTAGATCAGCGCGTGTTTTTCCAGAAGTATTGCTTATATTGCCTTGGATTTTGTCCCAGGCTGGCAGTGCTTCGTGAGATTGGCCGTCTTCAAGATGCTTTTTCAGGCCATCAAGGAGTAATTCGGTATTTGAATTTAACTGCTCTTGGTGACTTTTGTTTTGTTCAAGGAGGACTTCAATTTTAGCCAGAATTTCAGCGACTTTAGCTCTGAGTTCCGGTTCTGGTTCAGTAAGTGATTTTTGGGCCCTATTAAGGTGGCCCCTAAGCTCATACAGCTTTATTGTATTCTTGAAGCTTAGTTTGCTGAGCGATTCAGAATAAGTTGTAACCTGCTCGGCCGTAACAGGTTCAGGCGCTGGCTTTGGTGGCTGCTTATCTTCGATGTGATCTGCACCGATGGCCTCGTCAGCGTTAGTGGCCGTTGATTCAGATGCTAAGCTCTTCGAGTCGACGGGTTTAGCGAGAGTTGATGCAGACGCTTCACTGTCCGGTTCTGCGGTTGTCGTTGATTTCGGCACGTCACTTTCTGGCGTTGCAGTTGCTGCTGATTTAGCCGCCTCACTGTCTATCTTTATAGGTTTGCCAGTCGCGATGTTAGGCGTTTCACTTTTTGGCACAGCGGCTTCGGTGGTGGCTCCTGCTTCAGGCACTTCACTTTTGGGCTCTGCAGGTTTAGCGATTGCTGTGGATTCAAGCGCGCTAGCATCTGGCGCATCAGCGCTGGCCGGTCCGTTGGTTGTCTTTATCTCTGGAGTTTCCTCACTTTGTCTTGAATCGGATTCTTTTGCTAAATCTGCGGTAGTCTTTATAGAAGCAGTTGTCATGGGTTTGATTAATCCGGAGAAGGTAGTGATTAGATTGGGTTATTTGGTTTGCTTACAGGCTGAGGTGTACAGTTTAACAGAAATTCGTATTTTTCCCGAGTTATGTAGCTCGACGTTTTCCACTAAGTTAATCTACTAAATCATGTCACTAAATCAGTCTTCTAAATTGGCCTGTTAGACTAGCCTGCTAATTGTCTAAAATCGAGCCGTAACTAGCCAGTGAGCGTTAGTTTATGGTCTCAAATTAGCTGCAGGTGCTATAATTGCACGCTGCACGTTTACTGAGCTGTCCAATTGTAACCACGCACTTAACTAGATGCCAGCTAGATACTAACTACACTCTAATTACGCCCTAACTACACGCTTAACTATGGAACTGATTTAATGCTGGCAGATGATGTAAAAGACTCGATTCAGTCAGCTTATAAAAATCTCATAGCAGCTAAACAGTTAACTCCGCGCTACGGTCAGCGTCTCATGATAGCTGAAATTGCCAAATGTTTGTCAACCGTTGATTCTGGCGCAGAGCCTCCTGTTTGCGTAATAGAGGCAGGCACTGGCACAGGTAAGACATTGGCTTATGTATTGGGTGTGTTGCCACTGGCTCAAAAACTGGGCTACAAAGTTGTTATTGCAACAGCGACAGTTGCTTTGCAAGAGCAAGTGATGCTTAAAGACTTACCAGAAATACTTCATGATTCTGGCTTAAAATTTAGCTTCTCTTTGGCCAAAGGCCGTGGCCGTTATTTGTGCTTGGCCAAATTGGATATGCTGCTAGAAGGTAATGATAGTCTAAACGCGATGATGGATTTGTATGGAGAGGTTTTAGACGACGTCGATATTGGCAATATAGCGCTTTATGAAAATATGCTAACTGAGTTGAGTGCTGGGCGCTGGCAAGGTGATAAAGACGACTGGGCTAGCCCTCTAAATGATTCGGTGTGGAAACCGCTTACAGCAGACACTGGCCAGTGTATGGGTCCAAAATGCAGCCATTTTCGCAATTGCTGTTTTTATCAGGCGCGGGATTCTATGGACAGTGCCGATTGTATCGTAGCCAATCACGACCTAGTGCTAACTGACTTGGCACTTGGTGGCGGAGCGATTCTGCCGGAGCCTGAAAAATGTATCTATATTTTTGACGAAGCCCATCACCTTCCTATTAAGAGTAACAATCATTTTTCTACCTATTCTAAGGTGCGATCGACGATTACGTGGATTGAGCGCTGCGAGCCAATACTACAAAGGCTTCTCAATGATGGTTATATGGATGCCAAAGGAGAAGAGATATCGAAAAATTTACTTTTCCAGCTCAGGGATAATTTGGAAAGTGTTTGGCTATTGCTCGAACAGACGCTCTCGACGGTGGATAAAGTTGATAGTTATGAGAACCGTGCCCAATACGCTTTTGAATTAGGCCGGGTACCGGAAGAGATTCGTGTTGTTGCTGAAAATCTCGCTCATTTATTCTCTCGTTTTGGAAATAGCTTTCAGTCGGTTAGCGATGCCCTGAAGGAAGACATGGAGGATGGTGCTGATTTAAAGCTTCGTCAAATCGCTGAGCAATGGTATCCCTTAGTGGGAAGCATCGAGAGAAGAGCCGATTCGAATTTGGAGCTTTGGCGTAGCTTTGCTGTCGCCGACCCTGCAGGGGTCGCACCGAGGGCGCGATGGCTGAGCTTCAATGACAACGAAGGCGTGTCAGATATCGGGCTCTCTTCAAGCCCGGTGCTGGCAGCGGAAAATCTTCAAGAGCGGCTCTGGAAAACATGTGCAGGTGCTGTGCTTACATCTGCTACTCTATCGGCGTTGGGAGAATTCGGTGTTCTGAAGATGCGTGCGGGGCTCCCTGAACACACTGTGTATTTATCTATACCTAGCCCGTTTGATTTCGCTAATTCAGCTACGTTGATAATTCCTAAAATAAATTGCGAGCCGTCTAACAGTCTTAAACATACAGAGATCATCATTAAAGCTATTCCTCAAATGGTGGATAAGAAATCTGCATCTTTGATGCTTTTTACCAGTCGTCGTCAGATGAATGATGTTATTCAGGGACTCTCCGCCGAATGGAGGGATTTAATTCTTTGCCAGGATGATTATCAAAAATCAGAGCTCATCAAATACCACCGCAAGCGAATAGACGACGGTGAAGGTAGTTTGATTTTTGGATTATCGAGCTTTGCAGAGGGAGTTGATCTTCCTGGGCCATATTGCAAACATGTGCTAATTGCGAAAATACCTTTCTCTGTTCCCAATGACCCGATTGAAATGACCCTAGCGGCGTGGGTTGAATTGCAGGGTAGCAATCCATTTATGACTCTGTCTGTACCGGATGCGGCATTCAAGCTCGTTCAGGCAAGTGGTAGGCTGCTTCGAAATGAATCTGATACTGGTAAGATAACTATTTTTGATGAGCGGCTTGTAGTTAAAAAGTATGGCAAGCAGATTTTAGAATCGCTACCACCGTACAGACAGGAAATATTTCAAGAGACTGTAGAGCTTTAGTCTTAACGCTTGCGGCGAGGGAAAATAGTCATTTGAATTGATTGACTGATGTCGAGGCGGCAAGTTGCGGTGTACAGGAGTGAGAATTCAGACTGGCCGGCACTATATTCAATATAGACCACAGGGTATTGCTCGCCTCGCTGACTAATTGTCACGTCATTGTCGGCATAGAACGCGGTGTTATCGCTTAGTTTTGATGCAAGGTGAGCCCGGCAATTTGCCATTAAATCCTTATTATCGCTGCGAAGCTTCAATAGCCTAAGGCGTTGCTGCTCGGCGACTGAAAAAATTTGCTTCTCTTGTTTCTCGGGATAGGTGATACCGCTAAAGTTGTTTTGAATATCACTTTGCCAATAGACAAAATTAAGCGTGGTGTTATCCATGCTCGAACAAGTGACTATAAATTTTGGATTGAGTTGCTTAACTTCCTCGCTCACCTTGGCTTCAAGGACATTAATGCAGCCTGCACGCGTAGTGACATGGTCAACGACTTTGGATAAATACTCATGCAGAGATTGATTAAGAGTTCGCGGCAGCCAGCTGGTAAGCTCAGCGTCATCAGCGGTTTGTGAAAGTAGTGATTTGGTAGGTAAGATCAGCCCAGCTATGGCACAGACTAGAGTTAGCCAGCGCCTGAGCATGTCAACTTTCTTAGCTGGGCAGAAGAATGGTGTAAACGCCTTAGGTAGAGTCCAATCTCGCACGTTGATTCCAAGCGCTAGGCATCTCTTTCTTCTAAAGAAGGTTCAGAATAGTTAAGAATGGTCTTTAGCATTTCCCAACCTTGAGGATTAGTCTGGTGATGGATCTTTTTGACTTTCGAATTTCGCTCTGCGCGTGCTTCATCCATGCTTTGAGTCATTTCAGCTAGCTTTTTTGCTAATTCCATTTTGCTCATACTGCTTCCTTAAAACGTCGCCTGTCCTTGGTTTTGGGGCACATGTAAAATCGGCCCCGCTTCAGTTTTGCACTCTTAAAACTATAGCACCGCCTTGAAAAAAAGCGCCCCATATCAGGCAATTAATTCTCTTGTTTTATTTCAATAATGTTCTATAAGGGCTTGACTGATTTTTATAAGAGTTTTGCACAGCAGGTAGGTCAAAGCCGCTAGTGAAAGGGAATGTCAGGTTTGCCCGGCTGCTTAGCTTGCTTGCTACTTACCTTGGAATAAGGGATGGCCCACTTAATTTTTTCTTGTCGTAGCAGCTCACTGACGGCATCAACTGACAATGGTTGACTGAAAAAATACCCTTGTAGGACCTCGCAGTCATGGCCGCGAAGAAAGTCCACTTGAAATTGTTCTTCTACTCCTTCAGCGACTACCTCTAGGTTTAGACTGTGAGCTAGGGCCAAAATTGCTTTCACAATAGCTTCTCCATTCTGATCAACGCCTATGTCGTTGACGAAGGAGCGATCAATTTTTAGCTTACTTATAGGCAGTTGTTTCAAATAATTAAGTGATGAATAGCCGGTCCCAAAATCATCGACAGCTAACTTTACCCCAGCACTGTTAATCTTTCCGAGAATAGATATCGCAAGTTCAGGGTTTTGCATAACAGCGGTTTCGGTTAGCTCCAAGACAAGATTTTTCGGAGGTATCTGCGTTTCTTGGAGAACATCGATAAGTACCTCAACGAAATCGGTATGATTTAACTGCTTGGGTGAGAGGTTAACCGAAACAGGAAAATCAAATAGGGTAGCGCTGTCTTTCAACCATTTTACCGATTGTTTGCAGGCATTGAGGAGCACCCACTTTCCAAGCGCCGGCAGTAATCCACATTCTTCGGCCACTGGGATAAACCGATGAGGTCCAATGTTGGGCCAATCTTCGTGTTGCCAGCGAACCAGCGCTTCTAACCCAACGACCCTTCCGCTTAATGCATCAATCAAGGGTTGGTAATGTATAAAAAACTCGTCATTCATCAGCGCTTTTTTCAATGCTAATTCTAAGGTGTGCTGCTCAATTACCCGGTTCTGGATCTCGGTGGAGAAAAAACGATAGGTATTTCTCCCATCCGCTTTCGCTTGGTGGACGGCGGTATCGGCAGTTTTGGTGAGGGTTTTGATATCGGAGCCGCTTTCTGGGTAGAGCGATATCCCGATGCTAGCAGAGACGTTTATTTCCTTGGATTGAACGAAGAACGGTTTGCTCAATACCTCTAGGATATGTTGGACAATCTTCGTTACTTGGTTGGGGTTACCCATTTCCAACAGCGTGATCGCAAACTCGTCTCCGCCTATTCTTGCGACTAAATCTGTTTCACGAATACTGCTGCTTAGTCGCTCTGCAATTGACACTAAAAGCTCATCGCCTGCGTCATGGCCCATGCTGTCATTAATGTTTTTAAAGTGGTCGATATCAATAAACAATAATGCCAATTTTTTACTGTTATGAGCGCAATAGGCTATTTTTCCTTCGGTAAAATCATGGAACTTGCTGCGGTTTGACAGGCCGGTAAGGACGTCATATTTGGCAAGTTTTATTAGCCTTTGTTCATTTAAAGTTCGGGCAGTTATATCTTGAAACATCATCATGTGACTGGCGACTAAGCCGTCTGCATCTAATACGCTGTTGCAGCTAATTTCAGTTACGATACTGATATTTTGTGAATTTTGAATAAGCACTCGGTTACACATAAATGCTTTGTTCTGAAGCATATTTCTAGTCAATTCAGTTAGTGCATGGTCTGATTTTTCTGGATCTTCATCGCTAGTAGCCAAAAGATCGAACACGTTTACTTTTTTAATTGAGTCCAAAGAATAGCGCAACAGCTTGAGAGCTTTTGGGTTCGCATAGCAAATTTCGCCAGTGCCATCGTATTGAATTATTCCTTCGGAGGCGCTTTCAACTAATACCTTGTTTCGATTTTCAAGCTCGATGAGTATTCGAGACTGATGGCGAGTGAATCTTTGAAGTTTAAGCAGGTGCTTGATGCGATATTCAAGGTAATCCAAGCCTTTGCTGGAGTTACAGAACTCGATTCCGTGAGTGTCGTGGTCTAACAAGCTGTCGAGTTTGGTCTGATCCTTGCTCACAACTAAGATAGGCTTGTCATTTTCTTGGCGATTGGCGCCTACAAGGGCTATCAGGCCTTTTAACTGATGTATTTTGCTGTCGAGGTTGTATACGACAAGCGCGAGCGCTTTATCCGCAATTAAGGTCAGTAATTGTGGGTAACTGCTTTCTTGATGGATAGTGGTATTACTCAGCCTCCACGATTTGGAGGCTTCAATGCAAGCGCCATGGCCGCTATCGATGATAAATATTTTTTCCACTACTTCACCTAAGTTAAGAGACTTTAAATCACTTCTTTATTGAGTATAGGAGAAAACTTTCGGTGGCAGAGGCTAAGTTGATGAAGATTGCACTGTTGTTAATAAAGCTCGTTAACAAGGGTTATAGATAAAGGTTTTTAATAAGGATTACGAATAAGGATCGTTGGTAGGATAGCGTTCGGCGCTCACTTGAACACAATCCCTAATGACAAAGTGTGATCAATGTAGGCACAGTTAAGGGCTTGGGCAAGGAAATAGCGTTTTTGAAAAACCAGTTGCGGTCGTGGCTGCCGTAAAATAATCTAGTTTTTTTTAGTTCTGCTTCTATGCACTATGAAGTAGCCAACAGCAACTCCGCCTAATATTCCTAATAACGGCGGGATCACGCCATTGTTAAACATGGGTGCGAGTCCCAACCCGGCAAAAAATCCAACGGTGATACTTAGGGCATACGTTCCCTGATCTGCCTTACGACTTTTTTTAGACATAAGTGGCCTCCATTTACAATTTCAGTTAATTTTTTTGATTGCGTAAATTACAGTGCTCGCGCGAGTTGCTTTGTACGGGTTTATTGCCTGGCTGCCAATATCACTAACCACGCCCATCCCCTCTATTACAGATCCAATCGCGGTATATTTGCCAGAAAGGTGTTCTGAATTAGCCATGCTGATAAAGAACTCAGGGCCATTGGAGTTTGGGCCTGTATTAGCCAGTGCCAAGACCCCCAGCTCGATAGGGCGGCTTAAATTAGCTTCGCTGTAGGTATAGCCCTGAAGCTGGTAAAGCTCTTTTACTGTCATGGAGCGCAGCTTCGTGGCTATTTTTTCTTCTTGCCCCAAAAGGTCTTCAGCTGTTTCTATGCCCATGCTTTTATATAAAGGCTGTAAAACCTGTTTTGCAAATTGGTCGCTGTTGGTGATGTTTAGAATGGGGTTTGTGGTGGAGTCGGGAAGAAAAATATTCTTTGTGTTCAGGGCAAGAGAATTGGCATTGATCTCATCGTTTAGCAAATCACTTGGTGCGCCTAGGGCATTGTAAGTAGGGCTTCCAGCTTGGATTAGAAGGCCAGGTATGACGCGGTGGAACGACATGCCGTCATAGTATTTAGGTGTGAAAATAGTGCCGGTGTTGGCATCGACGAATTCAATCTCGCCTTCCGCTAAATCTAGGAAACGGCCAACATTTTCAGGAGCCTCTTCAGGGTAAAGCTCGACAAATACGTTGCCCCGAGAAGTGCTTATTTGTAATAGCGGGTTAGAGGAGTTTTCCATCGCTAGCAGTGCTGAGCTGCTATCTGCTGATAACTGCCCAGAAATACTGGATAAAGCTAGGCAGAGCGCTAGCTGTGATAAAGCGGCTGGATAGCTGGTAACTTTGGAAATGGTTGAGCGCATAGGCGTTACTGCAACAAGTGATGGTCGGCGGGAAGATTTTTAGAAATCCAGATAGCAAGCTTATGGCGCATACTTGGTAATGTTTCATCACTACTTGCCAGCGGCTGCACCACCTTATCTTTAACTAAAAGTAAGTAAATGGCTCTGACCTTTATATCGATATGGTCAGTAGCTTCAAAACTGCCAGCGCCTCTAGCTTCAAAATAACGCGTGCCAACTCTAATGGCTTCTTTAAATAATTCTGACTCGTTTTTAATTTTTTTCATATTAGGATCACCACGGCTTGATTTTAGGACTAAAGCGAGTGTTTTTGCAATAGAGGGACTCGTACTTGATAGCCGGCTTTAGGATTGCAGGCGCACTAGGTCGGCAGGGGTGTCGATATCATCGAGTACAGCGTGTTCTGACACCCTCAGGCTTCTTATTGAGTCCGGATGTCGCTTTAGCAATTCTCGGCCACCGGTATCACCGGATAAATTTTGAAGCTCTGAGAAAAAGTGGCTACCAAATGATACTGGATTTGCCTTTTTTCCCTCATAAATGGGAATTACAATGGACTTGGCGTCGCTAGCCGCTGCTATGTCTTTGTAGGTTGCTGTACTTATGAATGGCATATCGGCAAGGCAGATCAGGGCCGAATCCCAAGAAGATGTGTTTTTAATAGCAAAAGCGAGAGTCGCTCCCATCCCATCTTGTGCATTATCAAAAATTAGGAGTTCAGGGCAAATTGTCATTAACTGTCTGGCAATATCTGGGCGTGTAACGACCAGAACATCATCGACTGCGAGTTTTAAGCGAGAATAGGTTTGAGCGAAGACGGTAGTGCCGCTGTCTAGTTCAGCGAGCAACTTTGACGCTCCGAACCTACTGCTTAAGCCAGCGGCTAAAAGTATCGCACCAGTCTTGTTTTCCTTGGATTGGTTCATGATTGGTTGTAGCAACCGTTACTGATGTCATCAGCAACGGTCCAAAGGCGGTTAAGAAGCTTAATGCAGCGTCTTTCCATTCTTACGATTCGGATCGCTATGTTGCTGTCTGATTTCCACAACAAAGCTCTCTTTTTTCTTATTTAAAGAATCTACAGCCGTCTCTTGATTTGCTACCTGTTGCTCATCGTCTCCCGCTGCCTCTGATGAATCCTCAGATTCGGAAATTGAATCTGTGCTTTGTTGATTCTCCAATTTCTTTTGCTCCTGCTGCTCTTCCATTTGGGCGTGGAGCTGCTCGCTTAAATGTTGACGCAGGCGGTTAACGACACTTGTCATTACTTCTATCGTTTGACTTAGCTGCTCAAGGGTTATCAAGGTTCGCTCAGGGTCGTTTTCAAAGCGCTTCTCTTCACTCATATTTAAACTCCTCGGTGCTACTTCCTATTGAACGGCATGTGTAGGTTGTTAATCCCAGGATAAAGCGCCTCCTGTCTGATATTCGATTACGCGTGTTTCGAAGAAATTCTTCTCTTTGCGCAAATCCATGATCTCAGACATCCAAGGGAAAGGGTTTTCGACGCCGTGGAATTGCTCTGGCAAACCGATCTGTACTAGGCGACGATTCGCGATAAATTGCAAGTATTCTTCCATCATGGCAGCGTTCATACCTAATACCCCACGTGGCATTGTATCTCTGGCATATTCGATTTCTAGCTGAGCTGCTTGCAAAATCATCTGCGTGGCTTCTTCTTTCATGGCATCAGTCCAGATCTGCGGGTTTTCTAGCTTGATCTGATTGATCATGTCGATGCCAAAATTCAGGTGCATAGACTCATCGCGCAAGATGTATTGAAACTGTTCAGATGTGCCAGTCATTTTGTTGCGTCTACCCATAGACAAAATTTGAGTAAAACCACAGTAGAAGAAAATACCTTCAAGACAGCAGTAAAAAGCGATTAGATTCTTTAATAAGTCTTGATCAGTCTCCAATGTTCCGGTGTTAAATGTTGGATCATTGAGCGACTTCGTATACTTAAGCCCCCAAGCTGCTTTTTTCGCAACCGAAGGAACCTCATGGTACATGTTGAAGATTTCTCCTTCGTCCATACCCAGAGACTCGATACAGTACTGGTAAGCGTGAGTGTGAATAGCCTCTTCAAATGCCTGCCTCAAGATGTACTGGCGACATTCAGGATTAGTAATTAGACGATAGACAGCTAGCACTAAATTATTTGCGACCAAAGAATCTGCGGTGGAGAAGAAACCAAGGTTTCGTTTCACAATCAAGCGCTCATCATCGGTAAGCCCATTGGGATTTTTCCAAAGAGCGATGTCGGCAGTCATATTAACTTCTTGCGGCATCCAATGATTAGCACAGCCATCTTCGTATTTTTTCCAAGCCCAATCATATTTAAAAGGCACCAGCTGATTCAGATCGGCGCGGCAGTTGATCATCATCTTCTCATCAACAGTTACCCGCGAGGAGGCACCTTCTAATTCTTCTAGGCCTTCGCTGACATCTAGATCAGCTAAACCTCGAATTGCTTTTTGCACAGCGTCTGGAGTTTTTCCTGTTGCTGTTTCATTAAAAGCTGTGGTTTCTTCAACGCTCGTACGCTCTTGCGCTGAAGAAGTCACAGGCGCAGGAGTTTGTGCTGGCGCTTGTTTGGGTGCAGTGGGGGGAGCGGCTGCGATTGGACTTTCGTCCTGGTCAAATTCATCCCATGACAACATTGTTTTCTTACCTCTAAATTTATCTTTGGTTTTCATTCAATTCTTAACAAATAAAGCATATGCCAGATTCAAAAGAATCTGGCTGCTTCGGTCTATTTACAGTTTACTGGCAAGCTTCACAATCGGGCTCGGCAATTGAACATGCCATTGGAACCGGTGCTGCTTCGCTTGAAACTGCATTCATGTTGCTCTCTGAAACTGTCGATTTTTCAGTCGAGCTTGCTGCCAATGCGCGCAAGTAATAAGTGGTTTTAAGACCTCGTAGCCATGCCATGCGATACATTATGTCGAGTTTCTTACCACTGGCTCCAGCGACATAAAGGTTAAGCGATTGGGCCTGGTCAATCCACTTTTGGCGCCTGCTTGCTGCATCTACTAACCAGCGTGGTTCAACTTCAAATGCGGTAGCGTACATTTGCTTAATATCCTGAGGAATACGATCAATCTTTTGCACGCTACCTTCATAATACTTGAGGTCGTTAACCATAACTGCATCCCATAAATTAAGGCGCTTAAGGTCTTTTACCAGATAGGGATTGATCACTGTGAACTCACCAGACAGATTCGATTTCACGTATAGATTCTGGTACGTGGGCTCAATCGATTGAGAGACTCCAACAATATTTGCGATAGTCGCCGTTGGCGCAATTGCCAGTACGTTTGAGTTACGCATACCAGTAGTCTTCATACGTTCTCGAACGCCATCCCAGTCTAGTCGCTGCTCTTTATTAATTTCTAAATAGTCAGAACCACGCTCTTCTTCAAGGAGCTTTAGAGAGTCAATGGGTAGAATGCCTTGATCCCAAAGTGATCCCTCATAAGTTTCATACTGGCCGCGCTCTACAGCGAGATCCATAGATGCGTTTATAGCGTGGTAGCTAACAATTTCCATGGACAAATCTGCAAACTGTACGGCCTTATCAGAAGAATAAGATATTTTCTGTTTATAAAGAGCGTCTTGGAAACCCATGATTCCCATTCCAACGGGGCGGTGCTTCATATTCGAAGTTTTGGCCTGTGGCACTGAGTAATAGTTAATGTCGATGACATTATCTAACATGCGAACCGCTGTTTTGATGCTGCTCTTGAGCTTCTCTTGGTTCAGGCCATTCTCATCGACATGATTTACAAGATTGATTGAACCTAAGTTACAAACGGCAATTTCTTCTTGGTTTGTATTCAGAGTAATCTCGGTACACAGGTTGGATGAATGAATAGCCCCAACGTGTTGCTGAGGTGAGCGCACGTTACAGGTATCTTTGAACGTCATCCAAGGGTGGCCTGTTTCAAACAACATTGAAATCATTTTGCGCCAAAGGTCAGCAGCTTTTATGGTCCGATAAGGATGGATATCTCCGGCCATTGCTTTACGTTCATACTCTATATACGCTTTTTCAAAAGCTCGGCCATGTAAATCATGTAAATCAGGAACTGTATTAGGCGAGAACAGAGTCCATTCCTGATCGTTGAAAACACGCTTCATAAACAAATCTGGAATCCAGTTAGCGGTGTTCATATCATGAGCTCGGCGGCGCTCGTCACCAGTGTTTTTTCTAAGTTCTAGAAACTCTTCTATATCTAAGTGCCAAGTTTCTAAATAAGAACACACAGCACCTTTTCGCTTGCCGCCTTGGTTTACGGCAACAGCGGTATCGTTGACAACTTTTAGAAAAGGGACGACGCCTTGTGATTCGCCGTTAGTACCTTTTATGTGCGCGCCTAATGCTCGTACTGGAGTCCAGTCATTACCTAAGCCTCCAGCCCATTTAGAGAGCATCGCATTATCTTTGATAGCGGAGTATATGCCGTGCAGATCATCTGGCACTGTGGTCAGGAAGCACGAAGACAGCTGCGGGCGAAGGGTGCCGGAATTAAACAGCTGTGGTGTAGAAACCATATAGTCAAAGCTTGAAATCAAGTTATAAAACTCAATTGCTTTTTCTTCTCTGTTTTCTTCATTGCTAGCAAGCCCCATGGCTACTCGCATATAGAAAACTTGTGGCAGTTCGAAACGAGTGCCGCCACTATGAATAAAGTAACGGTCATATAAAGTTTGCAAGCCAAGGTAAGTAAACTGTTGGTCTCTATCGGCCTGCAAAGCTTCGCCTAAGACAGTTAAGTCATATTCGAGAAGGTGAGGTGAAAGGAGCTCTAACTCAACACCTTTTTCAATATACATCTTCAACGCAGTTGCGTAGCGATAGTGCATTTCGCTGTGAGTGGCTGCATCGGCTATGCCTAAGAAGCCTAATGCCTCTGACCTGAGGGTATCCATCAAAAGGCGAGCGGTAACATAGGAGTAATTCGGATCCTTCTCGACCATTGTTCGTGCTGTCATTACTAATGACTCGCGAACATTGGCCATCTTTACACCCGGATATAAGTTCTTCAAAGTGCTGTCGTAGATAGTCTGGGCAGAGACATCTTCTAAGCCCTCGCAAGCTTCGTCAATAACAGTGCGCAGACGATCAGTGTCCAATGGGCCTTGGCTGCCGTCTGCTAAGGTCACAATTATTTCTGGTTGGCCAGACTTACTACTTTCCTGTTTCTGTTCACGCATGCGCGTACGATCTGCTCTATAAATGACATAGCTGCGAGCAATTTTATGTTCGCCAGAGCGCATCAGGGCAAGTTCTACCTGATCTTGAATATCTTCAATATGAATTGTGCCACCAGAAGGCATGCGGCGATTAAATATCTCGCTAATCAGACCAGCCTGCTGGGCTACAGATTCATGAATCCTCGACGACGCAGCAGCGTTTCCGCCTTCGACGGCTAGGTAAGCTTTGGTAATAGCGACGGAAATTTTCGACTCGGCGTAAGCGACCACGGCACCATTGCGCTTAATTACACGCAAATGTCCAGGTGCTGTCTGTGAGACAGTCGTATTGTTGTCAACACTGCTTTTGCTAGCGGCTTTAGGTGAATTTCCTGCGGGATGAACATCTGTTTGCATTGTTTGCTCCGAAACAGTGAGCCGGTAAAGAGGGCTTCACTTTTGTTTACGCTAAATGTGTTACTTATAGTTATAAGTATATTTTTAGGCTGTGAGGCCGTAACTCGACTAGTCGCTGCGTCTAAAACTAAAGCGATTTGTCATTGCTGTCTTTACTTCCGACTTTGATGCTTGCTTATAGCTCCGAGGGAAATACCAACAAGTGGATTTCTTTGCGGAAATTCAAGCAGCGTAAAAGCCATATACTATATATTGTGTTTTTGCGCTCAGACTTTAGTAGTTTTTTTAGTTTTCGCTGAGAATTTTATAATTCCCTATTTGCGTGCCATCAAAGCCGGTCTGTTAGACCTTGTAATTCAAGCACTTTTCTTATTATTTGAGGTATTTGGCTTCTTTGGCCGCAACCTTTTAAAACTTTTTGTTGTTTTGAACATATCTCTGCTTCCCTAGATTAGGTCTGGCTTTTACAACATATAGGTAAGCAGTAATTCTATGACACAAGATAGTGAGGTTTGTGGGTTAATGCAAGGGATTTCTTTGTGTGTAGCTTGTGGACAAATTGTTAATAGATTGTTGTTGTATAAGGATTTTATGCAAATAGGTGGTTTCGTGAAAAGCAATGCTTATTTTAAGTTTATCTGCTCTGGATTATGGTGCGGTGCGGCCCTTATTCGCGCCGATTAAGGGCGAATAAAGGTCGTCGTCACTAACACTACATATTGTGTTTTACATGTTTTAGTAGTTTAGCCGGTTTAGGTGCTAAGTAGATGCTCTAGAAGCGCTTTTTGAGAATGCATACGGTTTTCTGCTTCGTCCCAAACCACCGATTCTTTGTCATCCAGGATTTCCGCGCTAACTTCTTCACCTCGGTGGGCAGGTAAGCAGTGCATAAACAGTGCATTGGAATTGGCTTTGGACATGAGCTCGCTGTTGACCTCGAATCCGTTAAAGGCGGCTTCGCGTTCTCTTTGTTCCTCCTCTTGTCCCATTGATGCCCAAACATCGGTGACCACCAGATCTACTCCTATTGCCGCTTTTAATGGATCTCTAACCACAGAAACACGAGCTTGATTCGCCGCTACTAAGTGAGAGGCAGGCTCAAAACCTGGAGGACAGGCAATAACCAGCTCAAAATCGAACGCGGCTGCCGCATTTATATAGGAATTGCACATATTATTGCCATCGCCAATCCAAGCTACCCGCTTGCCAGCAATGCTGCCTCTATGTTCGATAAAAGTTTGCATGTCTGCGAGTAATTGGCAGGGATGGAAATCATCACTCAAAGCGTTGATTAATGGCACTTTCGAGTACTCAGCAAATTTCACTAGCTTACTGTGCTCAAAAGTACGAATGGCAATGCAATCTAGCATTCGAGATAGAACGCGGGCACTGTCTTGTATGGGCTCACCCCGGCCAAGTTGAGAATCAGCCGTCGTTAAGAATACCGAAGAGCCGCCGAGTTGGTTCATGGCTACTTCAAAAGCAACGCGGGTGCGGGTGGAGGATTTCTCAAAAACTAACCCTAGCGTGCTGCGATCAAATTGTTTTGCTAGGTCTGGTTGTTTTTTAAGCTCGATAGCCCGGTGAACAATAGAGTTCAAATCGGCAGGGCTGAGGTCAGCTAGGGTTAGAAAGTGTTGAATAGCCATAGAGTGTTGCATTTCCTTGCTGCCACAGATCTCCTAACTACTAGATTTATGGCCTAAAAATGAAAAAAGCAGCTTGCGCTGCCCGATTGCCTAGCAGTTTAGACGTAAAGCGATTTATGGGCAATTGTCTTTGCGGTGGTGTTTGGGTAGTCTTTATTTCCCAGCTAGAGCCAGTCGCCTGCTATGTCGAAAATGAATCCAATTGAACTTAGTCTGTTTTCCAGCCGTGTATCTGCTATCTGCGATGAGATGGGTATTGTCCTGAGAAGGACGGCATTCTCACCTAACATAAAAGATCGCCTAGATTTTTCTTGCGCACTGTTTGGACCAAGCGGTGAGCTTTTTGCTCAGGCCGCTCATATTCCCGTTCATCTTGGCAGCATGGCATTTGCCATGGGTAGCATAGTTGAAGAAATTGATTGGCAGCAGGGTGACCTGTTGGCGGTGAACGACCCTTATCTTGGAGGGACTCATCTGCCGGATGTAACGCTTGTCTCACCTGTTTTTTTTCAAGGTGAAGAAGAGTCAGGCAGGGCAGCTAAACTCATCGGGTTTGTTGCCAACCGTGCCCATCATGCAAATATAGGGTGTGATACGCCCGGTTCAATGCCTGTTTCTTCAACTCTAGAAGAAGAAGGCGTCATTATCCCACCAACTTTAATCGTAAGAGATGGAAAGCTTCTGCCTGCGGCAAGATTGTTGCCAGAGATAGACGACGTGTTGAGCGGCGATTTTGCCGCGCAGGCCGGGGCCAATCAAGTCGGTGTGGAACGCTTAACGCAGTTGGTAAACAAAACTGGAGAAGCGGCCTATCGAACTGCTATGGAGCAGTTGAATGACTATGCAGATAGAATAACCCAATCGGTAATAGCGACCTTAAAGCCAGGCCGAAGTGTTTTTTCTGACACTTTAGATGACGATGGCAAAGGTTCTAAAAACATTAAGTTAGAGGTGTCACTTAATATCCATAACAGTCACGTGGAGCTAGATTTTACCGGTTGTTCTGATCAAGTGCCTGGTAACCTTAATTGCCCGGAGGCAGTCGCTGCTGCGGCATCTTATTATTGTTTCCGATGCTTGATGCCAGCAGATGTGCCTGCCTGTGCAGGACTTTTCAGGCGCATTAAATTAATCACTAGAAAGGGGAGCATTGTTAATGCTAACCGGCCCGCAGCGGTAGCCGCCGGTAATGTTGAAACTTCTACGCGGCTGGTGGATTTGGTTTTTGGCGCGCTTGCTATGACCCTGCCAATGAGGATTCCTGCTGCGAGCCAAGGCACTATGAACAACGTGGCAATGGGCTATATTGATGCGACTACGGGGGAACGCTGGGACTACTACGAAACAATAGCAGGAGGGCTGGGCGCGGGGCCAAATTACCCAGGTCTTGATGCGGTTCATAGTCACATGACTAATACTTTAAATACTCCCATAGAAAGTTTGGAAATGAACTATCCACTGCGTATTCGCCGATATGAAAAACGTAAGGGCAGTGGTGGCGCTGGCTTACATCCTGGTGGTGAAGGGGTGATACGGCAGTACGAATTTCTGGGCCGAGCACAGCTAAGCTTGCTCACGGAGCGTCGGCTAAAAGGACCTTGGGGTCTGGCCGGAGGCGGCAATGGCGAAGTTGGGGTTAACCTTCTTAACGGTGAAGCTATTCCGGCAAAATGCAGTTTATCAGTTGCGAAAGGTGACTTGCTAACGCTAATGACACCCGGGGCTGGTGGTTGGGGGTCGCTAGAGAGCCCTGACAGCGCTGAATCCGTCGGCTTAGATGCTTTCGCTGGCAATGAAACTTTTGGAACCCCTTGAAATAGCCGCTGATGACTCAACCTTACCTATCTCCAAGCGCAGGTTTATCTATCAACTAACAGGGAACTGACACCTTGTCGGTGAATGTGTAGAATTGAATCTTAACTAGTTTAGACAATCTATCGCGATAACAGCTAGTGACATCAATTCGTGACAATAGTGAGGCAGTAAACAATGAGTATCGAGACCACAATTCAGGAACAAATAGACGCCAACAGTATCTTGCTATACATGAAGGGAAATCCTGAGCAGCCCCAGTGTGGGTTTTCCGCACAGGTGACTCAATTATTAATGGCTTGTGGGAAGCGCTTTGCTTATGTTGATATTTTGAGCAATCCAGAAATCCGTGCAAACTTGCCTGCCATTTCAAATTGGCCAACATTCCCACAGCTTTTTATAGATGGTGAGTTAGTGGGTGGATGCGACATTATTACCGAATTGCATGAAAAAGGTGAATTGCAGACACTGGTGGATAATTCAAAAGAAGGTACTTCTCTAGACACTCCTGAGTAACTTAAACTTTCGCGAGTGACCCGGAGGCTGTGCTTCCGGGTTTATCCTTTGAACTTTGCTTTCTTTAAGCGTGACTAACTTCCTTCAAACCTGAACTGCGACCGTCTTCCTTACAACCTGAGCTGTCTTTAACATATGATTTGCCTCAAATACCCCTACCTCAGTTAATCTTTTAGAGGCCAGCCTCCGAGCCGCTTCCATTTGTTAACGATTTCGTTGAACAACTCTGCTGTTTTAGCAGCATCGTAACGTGCTGAATGCGCTTCGTTTTCATCAAAATCAATGCCAGCAACCTGGCAAGCACGTGCTAGCACAGTTTGCCCATAAACTAGGCCGCTAAGTGTGGCAGTGTCAAAACAGGAAAAAGGATGAAACGGATTGCGCTTCAAACTATGGCGTTCGCTTGCAGCGTTGATAAAGCCAAGATCAAAGTGTGCATTGTGGCCGACTAATATGGCACGTTTACACTGATGGATTTTCATCGCGTCTCTAACCATCGTAAACATATTCTGAATTACTTCTTTTTCAGACTTTGCTATGCGCAGTGGATGAAAGGGGTCGATGCCAGTGAATTTCAGCGCAGCTTCTTCGAGATTGGCGCCTTCAAACGGCACAACTCGGTGGAAAAAAGTTTGTTCGATAGACAGTATTCCTTCGTCATCCATAGCAGGGATTACTGCTGCTACTTCGAGGATGGCATCTGTTTTCGAATTAAAACCGCCAGTTTCAACATCAATTACAACTGGCAGATAAGTTCGAAAACGGCCAGATAAAAGATAGTTTGTTGGCTCTTCAGGTTCGCTAAAGCTCATTAAGAGTCCTTGCTTAATTGCCAGTTAATTGTTTCACCGGCGCGAATGGGAATGACGCTGCTATCATCAAATTGAAAGCTTTGATCCATAGTCCATGGCGTCTTTGTTAACTTAATTGTTTTACTGTTGCGAGGCAGGCCATAAAAGTCCGGCCCGAAAAAGCTCGCGAAACCTTCTAATTTATCTAATGCATTTTGAGATTCAAACACCTCCGCATAAAGCTCTATAGCAGCAGGGGCTGAGTAGATGCCAGCACAGCCACAGTCGCTTTCTTTGAGGTGTTTTTCATGAGGTGCCGAATCGGTCCCAAGAAAAAATTGTGCGCTGCCACTGGTGGCTGCGCTGAGAAGCGCTTGTTGGTGGATGTTGCGTTTTAGTATGGGTAGGCAGTAAAAATGTGGCCTAACTGCGCCAGCCAATAAATGATTGCGGTTATACAATAGGTGATGAACAGTGATGGTTGCCGCTATATTACTTTTTTGGGAGTTCACAAAATCGACCGCATTCTTGGTTGTGATATGTTCGAGCACCACTCTCAACTCAGGATAGCGCTGCGTCAAAGGTGCTAGAACCTGATCGATAAAACATTGTTCTCTATCGAAGATATCAATCTCATGGTCGGTAACTTCACCATGAATAAGTAGAGGCATATCTTCGTCAATCATCCTTTCAATTATAGGGTAAACCTTACTTATCTCTGTTACGCCGCTATCTGAATTTGTAGTTGCCCCTGCTGGGTAATATTTTACGGCTACAATTAATTCAGACTCTCGTGCTGCGGTGATCTCCATAGGGCACAATTTGTCAGTGAGATAGAGCGTCATTAAGGGGTCGAATGTTAGCCCTTGTGGTACTGCGTCCAATATTCTTAAACGATAGTCGAGAGCGGCGGCTACCGTGGTGACTGGTGGTTTGAGGTTTGGCATTACAATGGCTCGTGCGAAGCGGGCAGCCGTGTGAGCCACTGTGGTGGCCAGAGCAGTGCCGTCTCGAAGATGTAAGTGCCAATCATCAGGTTGAGTGATTCTTATACTTTGATTAGTCATTGGGGGCTACGTCTTATGCTGAGGAGCCCTATTGTAGCGGATTTTTTAGTGAAATATCGTAACGCAATAATGTAGTTGAGCAAGGATAAGCAGGTGCGGTTTTTTTGACAGCAGCGAGCTGTTAGCGCACAGAAATACTAGTTGAGAACAGGAAGTTCTAAGATGTATTTACGAGTTGATTTTATCAAGATATTGATCGCGATAGGGATTGTTTGTGTTCAGGTTGGGGCGCGTGCTGATGAAAGCGAGCGGATTCGCTTGTATCAAGCATCTATGCATGAGGCTTCGTGGTCAAGCGATGTGTCTGTTTTCGAATGTACGCTAACACAGTCAATTCCTCAGTTTGGTGAGGCTCGATTTTATCATCGAGCGGGTGAACGTTTGCAATTTAGGCTTGATACCTTCGATCGTGTACTTCAAAGTGACACTCTCAGTTTAAGCAGCGTGCCACCGCCATGGAATTTTAATTCACCACAGAAAAACTTTGGTCTATTGGGCCTGCCCGCGACTGGCAATATCCAGCTAGAAGAAAGCACTGCGAACTTGCTGATGGCGGAAATGCTCACTGGAATGATGCCTCGACTTTCAGGAAAGTCAGCATTTTCCAATTTTGAGTCGGTTGAAGTGACTTTGTCGCCACTGCGGTTTCAAGTGGCTTACCAGTCCTATCAACGCTGTTCTAAAAGCTTGTTGCCGGCCAATTATGCTCAGATCAATCGCTCTACAATTTTTTGGCCAAGCGGGGCCAAAACCCTTAATGCACAGGCGATGCGACTGTTGGATAGTATTGTGCTGTACAGCGTAGCGGATGACTCGATCGTTGGTTTTGAAGTAGATAGTTTTACCGACACCGCGGGGGAGAGACGAGATAACCTATTGATAGCAGAAGAGCGTGCCTTTTTGGTGACGAACTACCTAATAGGCAAGGGCGTAGATCCAGAAGTCATTGCCACTAGAGCGCATGGCGAGCGAGAAGAGTACTTAATTGTGAAACCTGAGAAAAACTCTGCAGATCGCAATCGAAACCGCCGAGTCAATATAGTCATGCTGCGGGGCAAAGGAATGCTTTCGGCTAAGTAATACACCTCCGGCGTTTTAACCTTCATTCAGGTTAGTGCTAGACTACGCCTCTTTTTGGTCGTGAGTGTGCAACTGGCGCGCACTTTTCCAGAAGTTTTCCTTTGCCCCCCTCGAAAGTTGAAAGCTCTCACTATCAACTTTCGTTTTTGTATGGAGATAAGCATGTCCGAGATCAACAAGGTAGTTTTGGCCTATTCAGGTGGTTTAGACACGTCGGTTATTGCTAAGTGGCTACAACAGACGTACGACTGTGAGGTAGTTACATTTACCGCAGACATCGGCCAAGGTGGCGAAGTAGAGCCGGCTAGGCAAAAGGCCAAGGCTATGGGCATTAAGGAAATCTATGTTGAAGATCTTCGAGAGGAGTTCGTTCGAGACTATGTTTTTCCGATGTTTCGAGCGAACGCATTATATGAAGGGGAGTATTTGTTAGGTACTTCAATCGCTAGGCCATTGATAGCAAAGAGGCTAGTAGAAATAGCTGCGCAGACTAACGCCGACGCCATTTCTCATGGCGCCACGGGTAAGGGTAACGATCAGGTGCGCTTTGAATTGGGTGCCTATGCATTGAGTCCAGGGATTGAAGTTATTGCACCATGGCGAGAATGGGATTTGAATTCCCGTGAACGACTTTTGGCTTATTGCGACGAACACCAGATCCCAGTAGAGAATAAACTAGGTAAAAAATCCCCTTATTCTATGGACGCAAACCTTCTCCATATTTCTTATGAAGGAGATATTCTAGAGGATCCTGCGGCTGAGCCGGACGAGGCGATGTGGCTTTGGAGTGTGTCCCCTGAAGCGGCACCTGATCAAGCTACCTATATAGAACTGGACTATATTAAAGGTGACATAGTCGCTATCGATGGCGAAAAGTTAAGTCCGGCGTCTGTGTTGGAAAAACTCAACAAAATGGGCAGTGCCAATGGTATTGGCCGTGCCGATATAGTGGAAAACCGGTATGTAGGAATGAAGTCTAGAGGCTGCTACGAAACGCCCGGCGGATCGATCATGCTGAAAGGGCATCGAGCAATCGAATCTCTTACGCTAGATAGAGAGCTCGCTCATCTCAAAGATGAGCTTATGCCTAAGTATGCATCCCTTATTTATAATGGTTATTGGTGGGCTCCAGAACGCACTGCTCTGCAAGGCCTGATCGATCAGTCTCAGCAATTTGTTAATGGAAAAGTGCGCCTCAAACTCTATAAAGGCAACGTAATCGTCGTAGGCCGCGAGTCCGCTGATTCGTTGTTTGATGAGAGCATTGCTACTTTCGAAGATGATGCAGGTGCCTACAATCAGGCAGATGCCGCCGGCTTTATAAAGCTTAATGCGTTGCGTCTGCGAATAGCCGCGCAGAAAGGTCGGGTTTAGGCACGAGCTGCAAATCAGTTCTGTTCGGGTAATATTGCAAATTGCCGTCGAGTACAAGGATTGCTGACTATACTTTGATAAGTAGTCACAATTGCAAAAGGCGGCAGTATGTATTCAGATCAACTCAGGGTTCTTCTGGTTGACGATAATGAGCTCAATTTATTTCAATTAATGGAAATGTTGGATGGGTTGGAGGTTTCGCCAATCATTGCGCAGACAGGAAGCGAAGCATTGGAGTTTGCTTCTCGGCATGAGTTTGCGGTAATTATATTGGATGTTGATATGCCCGGAATGGATGGCTATCAGGTCCTGAACAAACTAGCCGCTGACCCCAATACTTCTGAAACGCCGGTGATATTCATGTCACCCAATTTAGCTCAGGCCGAGTTAAATTCTCATAGCACAGTCTTGGCTCCGGTAGATTCAATTCATAAGCCGATTAATAAAAAACTGTTTGTAGAAAAAGTACAAAAATACCTTTCGCTAGAGAGTCAATATGGTTTCCTGAGTCGCTATTATCAAGAAAATCTTCGAAGTAATAATCCGGCGCCGGAGGGAATGATCGCGCTAGATGGACAGGGCTGTATTGTGTTTGCTAATCCCTCGGCCATTGCAATGCTGCGAACGTCATTACCAAAGCTGGAAGGTTTATATTTTGAAACTTTGTTGGAGAGGGTTCAGCATAATGTAGGCTCGGGGTGGCAGAACAGTGTTCTTTATCATGCATGCAAGAATGATGAGACGACAGAGGTCGAGCACACTTTATTTAGGTGTGGGGATGGTCACAAACTTATCGTGAGTTTTGTCGCTTATCCACTATCGCAAGATGACAAATCAATCGCTGATGTCGATGCGCTTATAGTGTTCAGCGAGATCCAAGACCAGCAATACAGTGATGCAAAGTTAACTTCACTTATTCGGTTTGATCCTTTGACAAGACTCACTAACCGGCAGAGCTTTGAAGAAATGGCTCAGGTTGCGATCGAGGGAACAAGGCTTGGGGATTCCACGGCGATTTTGCTTTGGAACATGGACCATTTTGATTACATAAATGAAAATCTAGGACATGAGATTGGTGATCAGTTACTAAAGGCGATAGCTCAAAGATTGGGTAATTGTTTGCCGATCAAAGCATCCCTGGCCAGAATGGGTGGAGACGAGTTCGCCATATTGTTGCCTAAGCTGGAAAACCCACAGGCCATAATAACCATAGCTCATGCTCTACTAACAGTATTCAAAGGATCTTTTTTGGTTGGAGGCCATGAAATTTTCGTGAGCGCAAGTGCTGGAATCGCTACCTGTCCTGAGTCGGGAAACCGTGTTGATACAGTATTATGCAATGCAGACAGGGCACTTAAAAAAGCTAAGAAAGGCGGTAGGGGTAGGATAGAGGTGTACAGCACTGCTCTAGCGCTTGCTAACGTTGCTAACTATGAAATGGCAACAGAGTTGCATCAGGTGATGGTAAATAATCAGTTAGTATTGAACTACAAACCGGTCATTAACTTGCTATCGACTCGGCTGTGCGGTGTCGAAGCCCAGCTATACTGGCAGCATCCGAAATATGGGATGTTGGGTATAAGTGAATTTCAATCACTTGCCGAAGAAATAGGGCTCATGCCGACAATTGGAGAATGGGTGCTTTTGCAGGCTTGCATAGATTGGCAGAGCTGGAATATTCCAGCTGATGAGGTGGATATTAGATTGCGGGTGAAACTCTCGCTTATTCATCTCCTTTACAAAGGCTTTCGTGCCTCATTAGAACGGGTGCTGAATGACACAAACTTTGACCCTAATTTTTTGGAGATAGAGGTTTCCGAAGCTAATCTTAATAGGGATAACTTGGCGGCATTTGTTGCTAGTTTTCGCTATCTAAACAGCAAGGGCGTGCGGATTATAATCGATGATTTTGGTTCTAATTATCTGACTTTAGCGACTTTGGAAGATGTTAAATTCCACGGGGTGAAGTTGGGAAGTGACTTTTTAAAGTCGACATTATCCACATCACGATGCGACGTTGTTTTGAAAAGTGTTATCGACATTGCTCACGAGTATGGCGCAAAAGTGACTGCTGCAGAAGTTGCAAGGGGCGACCAGATTGCCCTTTTACGAAGGTTAGGCTGTGACTCTGGCTCCTTATTCGATAAAGAATTTTCGGCAAGTGACGTGCCTACACATTTGTTACACGACGGGTTTTGAGGCGGTTCAAATTTCTATTTTTTTCTTATACTCACACAGGTCTTCAATTATGCAAGACCCACAGCGTGGCTTCCGAGCGATGCAGGTATAGCGGCCATGCAAAATAAGCCAGTGGTGGGCATCAAGCAAAAACTCGCCAGGGACAAGTTTGATAAGGCGCTTCTCGACTTCTAGTACGTTTTTCCCCGGCGCTAGCCCGGTTCGATTTGAAACTCTAAAAATGTGTGTATCTACA
>JBLHTH010000021.1:0-33060 GCA_047627195.1 Pseudohongiellaceae bacterium
GCTTAAAACGACGTAGTGCTACATCAAAAGGTTCATTTTCTTTCAGTTTTACCATTGGCATGGAAAAAACACCTACCTTAAATTTTTATATGACTTGGATTCGGCTTGGGTCCTGAAAAATGGCTAGTCTTTTGCCTATCTAATTTCAGGGGCGTGAATTGTAATGCCCAACCTCGATAAATGCAAAGAGAATTGTCGCCGGATTGCTAAGAAACTGTTAGTAACCACCTAAGAGTATAATCCAGTTGGGGTTTGCTCGCTTTTTTGGCATGATTGCGTCCCTGAAACATCTATCAGTAGAGACTAACCCATTGAAAGTATTAGGTATTGAAACTTCTTGTGATGAAACGGGCATTGCTATCTACGATAGTGACGCCGGTTTGCTGGCAGATGCCCTATACAGTCAGGTCGAAATTCACGCGAAGTATGGTGGTGTAATTCCCGAGCTTGCCTCGCGCGATCACATAAGAAAGGCGCTGCCGCTGATTAATCAGGTTTTAGCTCAGGCTAAACTTAAGCCTGAGGATATTGATGGAGTTGCCTATACGGCAGGGCCTGGGTTGGTTGGTGCTTTGTTAGTTGGGGCCTCTATTGGGCGGGCTCTTGGTATGGGTTGGGGAGTCCCAACGCTGGGGGTGCATCACATGGAAGGGCACCTGCTTGCGCCAATGCTGGAGGACAACCCCCCAAACTTTCCCTTTGTGGCGCTGCTAGTATCTGGTGGCCACACTCAGTTAGTGAAGGTTCTGGGTATTGGCGAATATACTTTGCTTGGTGAGTCGTTAGATGATGCAGCCGGTGAAGCTTTCGACAAGGTGGGCAAGATGCTGGGATTGGAATATCCGGGTGGCCCCAATCTTGCGAAACTGGCTGAAAAAGGAATTTATGGCCGTTTTAGTTTTCCTCGGCCAATGACCAATAGACCAGGTCTGGATTTTAGTTTCAGTGGCCTGAAGACTTCTGTTCGCAATACTATTGCCCAATGCAGGCTGTGCGCGGAAGAAGAGCTGCGCGAAGCATACTGCGGTCAAGAAAAAGAAGCTCTCAAAGAACAGTCTCCCGAGATAGACGAACAAACAAAGGCTGACATAGCACGGGCTTTTGAAGAAGCTGTCGCCAGTACATTGGCAATAAAATGTAAGCGAGCTTTGCAGCAAACAGGCTTTAAAACCTTAGTTATCGCCGGTGGAGTTAGTGCTAACTTACACCTTAGGTCAGTATTGGAGGCAACTGTTCAAAAATTAGACAGTAAACTATTCTATGCCCAGCCCAAGTACTGCACCGACAATGGCGCAATGATCGCCTATGCTGGTTGCCAACGTATTCAAGCAGGACAGCAGGATGATCTTGCAATTCGAGCGCAGCCTCGCTGGTCACTGGAGACCCTAGAGCCACTTAACCACTTTTGAGCAAAGTGTGGTTAAGGCCTACTTATGGCTCAATCATGGCTTGATGAGTTATTTACATTATAAGAAAGTTACACACACAAAAAGGTTTGTCATGGATATTGTTTATATTCGAGAGCTAGAAATTGAAACGATTATTGGTATTTACGACTGGGAAAGAGAACAGCGTCAAGTGGTAAGTCTGGATCTGGAAATGGCCACTGATATCCGTCCAGCGGCTAAGGATGATGACATTCAAAAAACATTGGACTATAAATCTGTAGCAAAGAGATTGATCGATTTCGTCGAAAAGTCTGAATTTTTGCTAGTTGAAAAACTGGCAGAGGAAATTGCAGCTATCGTACAAAATGAATTTGGTGTGAGTTGGCTAAGATTACGCCTTGGAAAACCTGGCGCGGTAACCGGCTCTAAAGAAGTTGGCGTGATTATCGAGCGCGGGAGCAATTAGGCTGCACCTAGCTCAATTAATTATTACTCGTAGCGCACAACCCATGACCTCTAACTCAGGCTAAAACAGGCGATTAAGTGCCAACACTATCTTTAAGTATTGGATCCAATATCGAGCCGACGATAAATATTCGTAAGGTTCTACATCTGCTGGAGCAAGAATTTGGCAGCATCTCCTTATCCAAGGTTTATGAAAGCGAAGCTGTGGGTTTTGACGGCGATAACTTTATGAACCTAGTGGTTATCGCTGAAGTGGAGAAGTCCTTGCTCGAAATTTCCCAGCGCCTAAAACTTATTGAAGATCAACTGGGGAGAGATCGTCAGCAGCCCAAATTTTCAGGGCGCACGATGGACATTGATATTCTGACCTATGGAGACGAATCGGGGGTTGAGTGTGGTTTGTCTCTGCCGCGGGCAGAGATAACCCGCAACGCCTTTGTCCTATTACCGCTGGCAGAAATGCTGCCCGATAAACTGCACAAGCAGTCTGGGAAGACTTATGCTGAACTTTGGCGAGGCTTTGATAAGTCCTCTCAAAAAATTTGGGCCGTAGATTTTCAATAACCTATCGTCACAGCAGTCACAGCAGTCACAGCAGTCACAGCAGTCTCAGCTTTTTAGGCGGTAGTAGCATCTGTCTAGATTAGGCTTCGGCCGCCATCTACTTTTAGGGTGAAACCGGTGATATAGCTAGCCTCTATTGCCAGATAGAAAACGGCCTCTGCAATATCTTTTGTTTCGCCAAGGCGCGCAAGCGGAATTTTTGCCAAGGTAACTGCACGTTTTTCAAGCACACCAGGGTCTTGGTCGTTCTCTAAAGAGGGGGGCCACAATATAGCGCCAGGTGAAACCCCATTTACCCGAACATCAGGCGCGAGCTCAATTGCTAGTGATTTGGTCATTGCCTTAAGGCCGGCTTTGGCTATGCTATAGGTAGAAAATCCCTGCAGTGGGCGGTCAGAATGTGTATCGACAATATTGACGATTGCACCTTTTCTTGATTTCAATTCGTCTGCTAGCTGCTGGCTTATAAAAAACGCGCCTCTAAGATTGCTGTCAATTAGGTCATCCCAAGTTTGTTGTTCGACGTCCCCAATTTTCGTCGGATAAAATGAAGAGGCATTATTAACCAACACATCTACACGGCCGAAAATATTAACAATCTTCTTTGCCATGTCCAGTGTCGCGTCGCGGTCCGTAAGGTCGGCTTGCAAGGCGGCCGCGCTATCGGCTTGGTTGCCGTTTAGCTCCTCTATTAATGCATTAGCTTCACCTGTTGAACGGTGATAATGAATAATTACCTTGAAACCTTGGCGATGGAAAGTTCGTGCGATGCTGGCTCCAATCCTTTTCGCAGCGCCAGTAATAAAGACTACTTTGCTCACATTGAATTCTCTGTATCGATTAAGCTCTGCTCTTTCGATGAGGCGATATAAGTCGAAATTGCCTCTAGTCGAGCTAGCCTAATAGCTTCTTTGGGTGGTTGGTTCGGGTTTGCGTCCAGGGCTGTTCGAGAATCAACTTTAGCAACGGCATCCTTCGCTAAGCTTAAATAGCGATGCTGTGGATAATCTCTTTTTTCTAGGCCAGTCCTGCCTCGGGCGTCGGCCTCACAGGCGACAACAAATTTCTCAAACCGCTCTGGCCTTCGTATGGCGTCAGCTGCTTCGAGTAGCATTAACAGGTTTGTAGGGTGAAGTTCGGTTACTCGGTGTAAGAGTGTGTGATACTCACAAACTACGGCGGCCAATTGCGCATATTCATTGGGTACTTTGAGACGGGCGGTGATTGTCTTTAACAAACCGACTCCCAGCTTTTCATGGCCTGAGTGGCTTGGCCATTTTTCTGGATCAGTCGCCCCTTTTCCCACATCGTGCACAAGCACAGCGTATCGAATCGTGGCGTCGTCAGTTAATAATGCGGCCTGCTCTAGGCAAAGTAGAATATGTGAGCCGGTATCAATTTCCGGATGGTATTTTTTTGGTTGGGGCACGCCAAAAAGGGCATCTACTTCAGGCAGGATAACCTTCAGAGCGCTGCAGTCTCGAAGTGTCTTTACAAACTCCGCAGGTGTATCGGCTTTTAACGCCAAGTTAATTTCTCGCCAAATCCTTTCTGCGCTAAGCGCCTCCAACTCCCCAGAATGACTTATCTCCTTCATGAGGGCCAATGTTTCTGGCGCTACTACAAAACCCAGATGCGCAAATCTTGCTGCAAAACGGGCGACACGAAGCACGCGCAGAGGATCTTCAATGAAAGCGAGGGAGACATGGCGCAGGACTTTATTTTCAATATCTGCAAGGCCATTGTAGGGGTCTATTAAGTCACCATTGGGTGATTGAGCGATCGCGTTGATGGTGAGGTCACGGCGCATCAGATCATCTTCAAGAGTGACGTCTTTAGCGTAATGCACCTCAAACCCCTTGTGTCCTGCAGCTGATTTGCGCTCGGTTCTGGCTAGAGCATATTCTTCTTTGCTTTGCGGATGCAAGAAAACGGGGAAGTCGCTGCCGACTTGAGAATAGCCTTTTTGAAGGAGTTCATCCGGAGACGCCCCAACAACTACCCAGTCTTTATCCTTGACCGGTAATTTTAAAAGTTGGTCTCTAACAGCGCCGCCTACAAGGTATGTCTTCATATGGAACGTCTTTAGTATGTCTTTGGTATATCTTAGTAAATGGAGTAAGCGAAATCAGTTCACCGAGAACCGCTGCTGATCTTCCAAGCGCATCAAGGTAAGATCGCGGCCCCACACGCAGCCTGTATCCAGTGCGTAGACTTTTGCTCTGTCTGTTTTTCCTTCCAGCGATGCCCAGTGGCCAAATACAATAGATGCCTCTCTGGTGATCTTCTCGTATTCGAACCAAGGCTTAAAACCCGGTGGCGCCGAACTGATTCCTTGTTTTACGTCTAATCTAAGAGTGCCAATATCGTCACAAAAGCGCACCCGGGTTAGATAGTTGGTGATTACCCTCAGCCTGTCCAGGCCCAGCAATCTGTCATGCCAGCGTACCGGCACATCACCATACATGTGTTTAAGAAATGTCCGATAATCCTTGTCTTGCAGCGCGTATTCAACTTCGGCGGCTAAGTTCAGCGTCGTTTGTGTAGTCCATTGTGGTGCGACCCCCGCGTGAAGCATTAGAAAGTTTTCAGGGCCGTCGCGGGTGTCGATGCTGTCGTAATAAGCCAACGGCTTGCTACGTAGCCAGTCACTCAATGCGCCGCACTCGCTTGCCTCGAGTATTTGTCCGACGGTGTCTTTGCCGCGGGTTGGCGCGCAACCTTCATAAAGCGCGATGAAGTGGAGGTCATGGTTACCTAAAACGATTCTCGTGGAATCATCAATATCTTGCAAGAATTTAAGTGTGTCTAGAGATCTAGGGCCCCTGTTTATAAGGTCGCCGACGCACCATAGAGTATCGGTACCTGCCGCAAACTTAACTTTGCTAAGCAGTTTACGCAGCTGCTTATAACAACCCTGGATATCACCAATTGCGTATGTGCTCATAATATTGTGTATGTGCGCATAATATTGTGTGTACTCATATTAAGAACAAAGTGTTTATGCCAAGAAAAAAGTTAACCATATTAGTTAGGCATAGTAACAGGAATAACCTCGACAGCCGTCTGACTCGAGTATAGCAACGCAAGCTAAGTGCGGGAATGCCTGTCAGTGAACCGTGTGAGGTATAGCAAGAAGAAAGGGAGCAATGGACGCATCGAACTTAACACCATCCGCCCAGCACATTCCGTAACTACCTTGCATCGTGCCCACAGTGGTCTTAATGACGGCGCCACTGGTGTAAGTAAAGGATTCACCTGGTGCAATCTTTGGTTGTTTGCCAATAACCCCTTCCCCTTTTACTTCTTCCATTCGATTATTATCATCACTAATTTGCCAGTGTCTGTTTAGAAGCTGTGCGGTACTAGTGCCATTGTTAGTGATAGTAATTGTGTAGGCAAAGGCGAAGCGCATTGATGTGGGTTCGGACTGCTCTTTGAGATAGCGGGTGCTGACGTCGATCTGAATCGGGTTTGATGAACTCATTAAAAGATAACTCTACTGGTTGTGAGCTGCACGGCTTAATGCATCACTTATATTTACATAGTCTGTGAGAGACAAATTTTCGGGCCTTAAACTTAAGTCTACGGATAGGTCTGTTAAACCAGACTCTAAGATGAGGATCTTGAGGCTATTTCTCAAGGTTTTACGCCGCTGATTAAAGGCACTGCGAACCACCAACTCCAGCATTTTTATATCCTTGGCGATAATTGGTTTTTGTTTGTGTGGGGTTAGGCGCACGATCGCAGAGTTAACTTTAGGCTGAGGTTTGAAGGCAGTGGCAGGCACGTTAAACAGATGCTCCACGACGCAGTAATACTGCAACATTATACCTAAACGGCCGTAATTTTTGTCGCCTACACTCGCTGACATTCTCTGAACGACTTCTAGCTGCAACATGAACGTCATATCGCTAATCAGATTGTGGCTTTTAATCAGGTGAAATAGAACTGGTGTCGAAATATTGTAGGGAAGATTGCCTATCACTCTCAATGAATGATCAGCGTTATTAAGCTGTGCTATTTCAAACTTCAATATGTCTTGTTGATGGATGGTTACATGGTCAACAAGTTTGAAGTTCGTTTCTAAATATTTGCTAAGGTCACGGTCCAATTCGATACAGTCAAGCCGTGCCCCCACATTTGCCAGTGGATTGGTAATGGCGCCTTGTCCGGGGCCGATTTCCACTAAATGATCAGTTGTCTGAGGATTAATTGAGTATACAATTCGATCAATTACATTTTGATCGTGAAGAAAATTTTGACCAAAGCGTTTGCGAGCTTGGTGGTGCATGCCATTGCCCATCCGGGGCCTGTCATCAATCGGAGGGCTCATAATGCTTTCCAGTGGCCAGCCATGGCGACAGCGGTGTTTATTGCATTGAATAAGCTGCCGGTATTAGCAAGGCCTTTGCCGGCAAGGTCAATTGCTGTGCCGTGATCAACCGATGTCCGAATCATAGGCAAGCCAAGGGTGATATTGCAAGAATCACCAAAGCCTTTAAATTTTAATACGGGCAAGCCTTGGTCGTGATACATCGCTAAAACAGCGTCGGCGTGATCTAAATATTTTGCGGTAAATAGAGTGTCAGCAGGCAGTGGCCCGATGAGATCCAGACCCTGAATTTGCATTTGCTGTAACACCGGTTCAATAATTTCGATTTCTTCTCGGCCCAGGTGGCCGCTTTCACCGGCGTGAGGATTTAGGCCACAAACTAAAATAGTTGGGTTTTCGATACCAAATTTACTAACTAAGTCATTGTGCAAAATAGTCAAAATATCGTGAAGCAGGGTCTTGGTAATGGCACTAGGAACCTTTGATAACGGCATATGTGTCGTAACTAGTGCGACTCTTAAGCCCTCGGTTGCTAACATCATAACGGTGAGCTTTACACCGCAATACTGAGCTAAGAATTCTGTATGACCGGTAAAGCTTATACCTGCATCGTTAATAATTCCCTTGTGAACAGGTCCAGTAACTAGCGCATCAAGGGTTTTGTTCAAGACAAGGTCGGATGCTGTGCGCAGCGTTTCTAATACGTAGCCACCGTTGGCAGATGACAATTCCCCGGCAATAGCTTTTGCCGCTAGAGTTACCGGGGTGATAAAAAGCTCGCCCGGCGCATTAGCTTGCGGAGCCGCTTTAGGGTCAAATTCGATTAGGGTTAAAGGTTTTGATAATCGTGCGGCACGCTCTTGTAGCAGATTTGGATCCGCCACAACTACACATTGAGTGTTGGCAGGTGGGCGCTGCGCTAACTCAATGCAAAGATCTGGTCCAATGCCTGCGGGCTCTCCGGGCGTAATAGCTACTCTATTTAGCAATTTAAACTCGCACCACGTTTCGTGTTATTCGACAACATCAACAAATGCTTCTTCGCGAATTTCTATTAACCAATTTTGTAGCTCTAGTTCAAATTTCCTATTGCGCAGGGCATTCTCTGCTTGGGAACGGCTGTACTGTGAACTTAAATCAGCTTCTCTTCGGCCCAAGACTTCAGCGATGTGCCAGCCAGTTTCTGATTGAAACACTTCGCTAAGTTCACCGACTTCTAGCGTGTCTATAACTGCAGCCATTTCCAGCGGCATACCGCCTTCGTTGATCCAGTCTAGGTCGCCTCCGGCGACAACCGAAGAAGCATCGTCAGAGTTTTGCCTGGCAAGTGAGGCAAACTCTTCGCCAGCCTGAATGCGCTCTCGCAGCTCGCCTATAGCTGTTATGGTTTGTGCTTCGTTACGAATTTCGTTGGGAGTAAGCATGATATGACGAAAGTTGGTTTGGTTAACCATCTGCTCAGTGCCGCCGCGCTTGTCGACGAGTTGAATAATATGGAAACCGTTACCGGCCTCTATGGGCCCCTGAACATCGTTCACTGTCATGTCTGTCACGATATTTGAGAATATAGTTGGCAATGCATCAGCTTTGCGCCAGCCTAAATTCGAGCCGCTAATCTCCATGCCTGCATTTCGAGCGAGAGGTTCGGCTGAGGTAAGTGGTTCGCCATCTTGAAATCTAGCGGTTAGGTCGGCAGCAAACCTGCGTTTAGCTTCTTTAACTGCAGGCGTATCCGCTGCGTTGGTAACGACGCGTATATCTTGCAGCATATAATCCTCTGACATGACTTCTCTGCCAGTTTCAGAATTCAAAAAGTTTTCTATTTCTTGGTCGGTAATTGTAATTCGGCGATTGACCATGCCGCGCTGCAATTCTTGAATGGTCATCTGCTTTCTCACCTCGATGCGTGTTTGCAGATAAACCCCATTGTCCTCCAAAGTTTTTACATACTCCTCAAAGGACATGTTGTTATTTTGAGCCATGTTGTTCAGAACGCGGTTGATAGTGTCATCATCAAAACGAATGCTTACTCTTTCAGCAAACTGCATTTGCAGGTTTTCTACAACAAGCATCTCTAGGATCTCGGCGCGAAACTGCTCTTCAGGAGGAAGGGGCTGACCTGCTCGCTGTGCATTTTCTCGCGTTTCTATTAATCGTCGGTCCAACTCACTTTGTAGCACCACATCGCTGTCAACAATGGCGACAATTTTGTCCAGTAGGACCCGCTGAGCAGAGCTAGAGCTGCTCACTATAGCAAGGACAAGACACAGGCTAATGCCAAAACCGGTTAGGTGTCTGCCAAGCTGCTGGAAAATCGCGTGTAATCTATTCATATTCAGTGTCTCTAAAGCCCCAGATGCCATCGCTGAGCAGGTTAGTTAAGCCCCCGCCGGTGAGGTTGCCTAAGCCGTTCAGTGTGAATTGGACAAAAATTGCCTGATTGGGTTCAACATTAGGAACAAACAATTCGTCTTGGTCAACCCATTCTCTGCCAATTACCCGAATGGTTGCGCAGCAATTGCTCCATTCTACCCCAGCAAACGCGTCTATGTTTCGCGCATTGGAGTGATCATAGTTCCATCGACCCAATACTTTCCAATTTGGACTCAGTGGCCACACCCCAGAGACATCGGTCTGCTTGATCTGAGGGCTAATTCCCAGAGGCAGCAAAAAGGTCGGTGTATCTACTAAGTTTCGAATTCGATAAGACAAATTAAATATGTGGCTGTTGTCTCGTTGATAGCGCAACTGGACGCTGCCTTCATCCACGTCTTTAGCCTCTTGATTCCATTGTACGTCGGTATTGAGCTGCCAGTTCTGTCCGGCTGACAGCGCAAATTCTCCAATTAGAGATGACGTGCTTGATAGTGGAGAGTAGCGCGGCACAAAATTTATCAGTGGATTGCGCAGGCTGACCTGACGATCCTCAAAATAGGTGATCTGGCCGATGCTCGCCCGAGCGCGTTCTTTGCCGTTTTTATCAAGAATTTTAGAGGTGAGGGCGGCGGTAACCTGATTGGCGTCGGCTATTCTGTCTCCACCACTGAAGCGATCATCGCGAAAAAGTTGATTAAAACTAAAATTGAGTTCAGCTGTGTCAAACAATGGCAGCATACTTTGATCTTCAAATTCGCTGTAGAGGTAGTAAATTCTAGGCTCAAGAGTTTGCGTGATCGAGCCCTTAGCGAGTGTTCGTTCAAACACCAACCCAGCATCAACATTAAAAATCCCTACCCCAATATCTGGATTTTCCATCGTCGCCAAAGCTTGATTTTCTAATTGATATTGAGCGTATTTGTATTTTGCATTGGCTCTTACAAACCACCCTGGGGTCTCCGCTGACCAGCTAATTTCTGGCTCAAGGTTGATTCGCTCGCCAGTAACTAAGGCGCCATTGTTAACGAGGGCCGGTGATAAAACTGCCTCGTCAAGACTTCTATCGAACGAGGTAAATTCGCCCCGCAGTCTTGCTGCAAAGCCCAATGGCAAAGATTTTTCTGTTTCAAAGTGAAGTTGAGGCAATATGTCATACGGCGTGTTGATATTGACCGTGTTAATGAATGGGTCGATTACTTGGACGCGCTGGACATTGATCCCAGCGCGCAGGTACTCGGAATTGAAGTTTATTCGACCCTGTCTGTTTAAGTGAGATCTGCTAAAAACATTCAAGCCGTTGTTGCCTAAATCAAAGAAATAGTCTTCATCGCTAACCGCATTGTAGTCAACGAAGGTGCTCCAATGTTCTCCAAAAACGCCTTGATGTTTGTAGCCGAGAAACCAGCGGTTTTCAGTTGGCGGAGAAAGACTGCCGAGAATATCTGCTGTGTTTGCGTCGAAGAGTTGGTCTCCGGCAAGGTGGGACATGTTCAAGGTGTTCATGGACGATTCTGCCAAATAGCGAAATTCAGCGGTGGCCATTACGCCCCTATCGGATAGGATTCTTGGTGAAAAAGTGGCATCGTAGTTTGGTGCCAAATTGAAGTAATAAGGCAGTTCAAAATCGAAGCCGCCGCTGCGGGTAGAGCCGGTGCTTGGCGCTAAAAAACCTGATGAGCGTTGCTCGCCCAGCGGGAAAGGCATGGTAAAAGGGTAATAAAAAAGTGGCACATCTTTGACGCGAAGGCTCACTTTTGTTGCGTAACCACGGCCTTCAGTTTGGTCTAAAACTATGCTGCTTGCGCTTAGTTTCCAAAAAGGATCTTCAGGCTCGCAGCGGCTGAACTCGCCATTTTCGATAACGACAAAACCGGTATCGCTGTTGTAAGTGATATTGGCAGCAGTGCCATGTGCGCTAAAATCATGAATTACATATTGCGCTGTTTCAATTCGATTGGAACTGTTATCGGTGTCAATGAACGCTGACTGACCAAGAATTAACATGCCCGGTTCACGAAATTCCACGTTGCCTTGCATTAATATCGTATTTTCTTCGCGATTAACTTTGGTGCTGCGGTCGTTTTGGACTGTTCGATAGCCTTGAGCTACGGTGACGTCGCCCTCGATGTCATAAAGGCTGTCACTGAACTGAGTCAGCCCCGATACCGCATTGAATGTTGTCGGCGCCAGCGCTGGATCATTTTCGGGTGTTTTCAGCACTAAGCTCGGATCGATAAAAGCGCCGCAGCAATTAGCTGGTAATGCCGCAATTTGTGCCGAGCTCAGTTCGGCGCGAGGCACCCAGTCCAATGGGTATTGTTTTGCTGAGATTAGGCTTTGAGGATCTTCAACATTGCTGCTGGTCCCTGCGACTGTGGTGCTGGCTCGGCTGTTCGTTGGTTCTACTTCTCTTCGCCCTGCTTCAGTCTCTGGCTCTGATTCAAGCGCAGGAGCAGGCACAAAAACGTTAGGCTCTGAGCTGGGTCGATAGCGTTGGCTTGCGTTTATGGATGGCAACGCTGAGGTTCCATCTGGAACAGCACACACCCAGCCATCGTTTTGCGCATTTGGGCGGCAGTTATATTGGGGCAGCTGGGCCTGCGCTGTTCCAGGATTTAGGCCTAAGAATACTCCCGCTGACAAAATGAGGGCGATCTCAGTCGATAGATAGTGTTTTTTGAAAAGCATGTAATTTTTTCCGCGTTCGGCGGGATGTGAACTACTAATAAATCAGCGAATTACTGTCTGCCAATTTCTCGTTTTTTGTCGATTTAGGTGGTAAGAAGCTGATATTTTTATCGATTTGCGAGGTCATCGATTTAACGACGGCTACGGCATGGCATAATAGGGCATTGCCAGTTGCAAATCTAATGGCTTTTGCATGAGCTAATAACTGATGTGGCTACTTAAATGACAGGAGAAAATATGACGGACGCCCGTCTACAAGAGTTAACCTCTTGGACCAATGCGTTATTGGATCGATTGCTGGACGATAAACAGGGGTCTGTGGAATTGGAACCAGTTAGCGGCGATGCAAGCTTTCGCCGTTATTTTAGGGCAAGAGTTGGAGATGGTTCCTATATAGCAGTTGATGCGCCCCCAGAACATGAGGACAATCAAACCTTTGTTCATCTCTCTGGTTTGCTGCTTGCCTCAGGAATTGCTGCGCCTAAGGTCTATTCGGTAGATTACTGTCAGGGCTTTATGTTGCTGGTAGATTTGGGTGATGATTTGTATTTGCCGGCGTTACTTCATTATCAGCGCAATGATGATATCGCCTCGTCCGAGGCGCTTTATAGCCAGGCGATAGAAGCGTTGGTGCTGATTCAGTCAGGATTGGACAAGAGTTTACTGCCGGCATACACGGTTGAAAAGCTGCTTGAGGAGATGCAGCTTTTTCCTATTTGGTTCTGCGAGAGCTTTCTATCTTTCAAATTCGATGAGGCAGGCACAGCCCTGTGCAACTCTACTTTTCTCTGGCTGGCTGAGCAAATTAGCGGCCAACATCAGGTTGCCGTTCATCGAGACTACCATTCGAGGAATCTTATGTTGCTGGACACCTCGAAGTTTGGTGCTGGCTGCGGCCCCGGGGTGATCGACTTTCAAGACGCCGTAAGCGGTTCTTATACTTATGATTTGGTGTCATTACTTCGAGATTGCTATATCTCTTGGCCAAAGCAGCAGGTTGAAGATTGGGCTTGTTTGTATCTGGTCAAAGCGCAGGCCGCTGGCCTGTTAGCTGGATGCACCGAGGTACAATTGATTCGGGACATGAATTTAGCTGGCCTGCAGCGAAACCTTAAGGTGATTGGGATATTTGCAAGGCTCAGTATTAGAGATAATAAATCTCAGTATTTGGCCGATATCCATCTGGTCGTCAAATACTTTCTCGATATCAGTGCACAATTCGAGGAAATGGCGGCGTTTAGAGCTTGGTTTATAACGGAGGTATTGCCTCTGGCCAAGGCCAAATTACAACTGGAACCCTAATGCGAGCTATGATTCTTGCTGCGGGCATGGGCAAGCGTATGCAGCCCCTGACCGCAGATATGCCTAAGCCACTTCTTAAGGTTAGAGGTAAGTCTATGATTGAACACCAGATTCTTCGCTTGATAGCAGGAGGGATTACTGGCGTCGTTATCAATCATTTTTATTTAGGCGCTATGATTGAAGAAACTTTGGGCAATGGCTCGCGTTTTGGGATTGATATCAGTTACTCCCGGGAACCAATTTTGCTTGAAACTGCCGGCGGTATTATCAAATCTTTGCCTAAACTTAAAGATGACTCCTTTATAGTTGTTAATGCAGACATCTGGACGGATTTTGATTTTTCCACTCTGAAAGCCCTTGATGGCGAGAATGAGCTAGCCCATTTAGTGCTGGTGGAAAATTGCGAGCATAACCCGAAAGGGGATTTCTACCTTGATGAATCTGGACGGGTGCACGAGAATAGCGTCTCTACAGATAATTGCCGCACTTTCAGTGGTATCAGCGTTATGCATAAAAAGCTGTTCGATGGTCTGCCGATAAGACCGTCATCCACAGTGCCTTTATTGCTAGGGGCAATGGAGCAGAATAAAGTCAGTGGCGAGTTCTTCTCAGGCTTGTGGGTTGATGTAGGCACGCCCGAGCGGCTGCAGGACGTTAATTCACTACAAATGGAAGCGTAATCCTAGATCATGCTGGGCTTATTTTTTAACAAAGATTACAAGCGTGCTATGACCGCGAGGTTGAATGGCAGTGAGCCTAACGCGCAAGTGCCTGACGGCGGCCATACGGAACTTGTTTTTACAATAGCTATGTTCGCCTCATTGGGGCGAATTGCCAAGCTAGATGGGAGAGTTACCCAGGGCGAAGTGAAATACGCGACAGCCATTATGCAGCTCATGGGCTTGGAGCAAGAGAGCCGAATGCAGGCTATTGATTACTTTGAACAAGGCAAAATGCCAAAATCGGACGTGCTCAGCTGCGTTCAAAACATGGTAAAGATGATTGGCGCTAAGAGCCCGTTAGCTGATTTGTTTTTAAAAATTCAGTGCCGCATGGCTTATATCAAGGGAGACATTAGACTTAAAGAGAAGCTGTTACTTCGAGATACCGCTGAGATATTAGGTTTTTCAGTCGTTGAATTTCTTGATATATGCACTCAGATGCAAAGCCACGCCGACTATAAGCAGTACAAAGCCCGTAACCATATTCACAATGCTTACAGCATCCTGCAGTTGGAGCCAAATGCTGAGGATGGTGAGATTCGTCGTGCCTACCTGAGAATGATGTCTCGTTATCATCCAGATAAGCTGGTTCGAGATAACCTTTCCGAAGAAACCCTCAAGCAAGCACAAGAGAAATCCACCGCAATCCGAGATGCATATGAAGCGCTATGCGGATTCCGTAAAATCCGTTCATGAAACACTAGGTGGTTTTGCAATAGCCTCGAGGATTAGCAAAAATCCCGTTAAGACAAACAAGCCAGCAATCTGTAAAATAATCTCATTCGCAGATTGGAAGCCAAAAGCTTATGAAAGATTTTTTGATTGCCCCCTCTATTTTGTCAGCTGACTTTGCTCGCCTTGGCGATGAAGTCAATGCGGTCCTAAACGCTGGTGCTGATGTTGTGCATTTTGATGTTATGGATAACCACTATGTGCCAAACCTGACTATTGGTCCGATGGTTTGTGAAGCACTCCGTAAGCATAAAATTACCGCGCCCATTGATGTTCATCTAATGGTTAGCCCGGTGGATCAGTTAATATTGGATTTTGCTAAAGCCGGGGCCAGCTACATCAGCTTTCATCCGGAGGCCACCTCTCACGTTGATAGATCGCTGCAGCTTATTCGTGATCAGGGGTGTAAATCGGGTTTGGTGTTTAACCCAGGTACACCATTGACCTGTTTAGAGTATTTGATGGACAAGGTGGATATCATCTTACTAATGTCTGTTAATCCAGGATTCGGTGGCCAGAAATTTATCCCAGGAACGTTGAAGAAGCTTCAAGAGGCTCGCAAACTCATCGATGAAAGCCCGCACACCATCCGTCTTGAAATTGATGGTGGCGTAGGTGTCGGCAATATTCGAGAAATTGCAGATGCTGGAGCCGATATGTTTGTTGCCGGTTCTGCCATTTTCAACAGCAATGACTATGCAGAAACCATTGCGGCTATGAGAGCCCAATTGAGCCAGAGTACGAATAAAAACCTCTAGCAACTTATCTGTCAATTTAACTATCAATTTACCTGTCTATTTATTTACACATGAATAGCAAAAGATCAGCCAGCGAATGAATGAAAAACTATTAAAAGACTGCGCGAATAAAGGGTTTAATCGAGTGCCGGTGGTGCGTGAGGTATTGGCGGACACTGAAACTCCGCTTAGTATTTACTTAAAACTAGGCAAAGGCGCTCATAGTTATTTTTTTGAATCAATTCAGGGCGGCGAGAAGTGGGGACGCTTCTCAGTGATTGGATTGCCATGTTCGACAATTATCAGAATCGTTGGTGATTCTATTACCATCGAGGAAAATGGCAGCGTTATTGATCAAATCATTACCGCGGATCCCTTTGCTTTTATTGAGGAGTTCAAAGCACGGTATAAGGTTGCAGACACCGAGGACAGCCAGGCGTACTCTGCCTACACTGGTGGCTTGGTTGGCTATTTCGGCTATGACAGCGTGCGCTATGTAGAAACCAGTGTCGGACCTTGTACTGCCGCAGATAAGATAGGCACGCCAGATATCTTATTAATGGTTTCAGAAGAAGTCGTGGTATTTGATAACCTGCGCGGCACCTTAGCATTTGTTATTAATGTTGACCCTTCTCTGCCTGATGCCTATCAAAAATCGCAACGTCGCCTTGATCAATTGCAGGCAAAAATGAATGAGCCGGCGGTATTGCCTGAACAGCTGCCCGGTCCGGTAATGAAAGAGAGCGACATCAGCTTTAATTTTCAGCAAGCCGATTACATGGACTCTGTCGCAAAAATTAAAGACTATATTATTGCCGGTGACGTGATGCAGGTGGTTTTAGCTCAGCGCATGTCGGTTGATTTTGTTGGCGACCCGCTCAACGTTTATCGAGCGCTTCGCTACTTAAACCCATCGCCTTATATGGTGTATTTCGATATGGGTGACCACACAGTTGTAAGTGCCTCGCCTGAAATTTTGGCGAGAGTCGAAGACGGCAAAATTACTGTAAGACCATTGGCCGGCACACGTAAGCGAGGCAAAACCGAACAAGAAGATATCGCTCTTGAGAAAGAGCTTCTTGCTGACAGTAAAGAGCTTGCAGAGCATTTGATGCTGATAGATCTGAGTCGGAATGATTCTGGCAGAGTTTCAAAAATAGGAACGGTTGAGGTGACCAGAACAATGTTCGTGGAGCGTTATTCTCATGTTATGCATATCGCCTCAATTGTGGAGAGCGAAATCCGAGATGATAAAACGGCATTAGATGTACTCAAATCAACTCTGCCGGTGGGGACGCTTAGCGGTGCGCCAAAAGTTAGAGCGATGCAAATAATTGATGAATTAGAACCGGTTAAGCGCGGGGTTTATGGCGGAGCGATGGGCTATCTTGGTTGGAATAATTCAATGGATATGGCTATTGCCATTCGTACTGCCTTGGTAAAAGATGGCCAACTTCATGTTCAAGCTGGTGCCGGCATAGTGGCAGACTCGGACCCGGATTCAGAATGGGAAGAAACTCTTAGCAAGGCTAAAGCCCTGATTCGGGCATTACAAATGGCACAGAACAAACTCGTTATTGAGTGATAGACCTTATGGATCTAGTCGCTTTACACGCGATCAGCTAGTGCCAAAAATAGACGATCAGCTAATCTTAGGTTTTCTGATGGTTGCATAGGCTGCCAGTGCGCGTTCCCGAGTTTGCTTTAAATCTAACATCGCGCGCGGATAATTTTTGTCCAGAGTCACTCCCGCGCCGGCCAAGACAATAGCTGGCGCAGAGCTTGGGTCATGTAAATCCTTTCCTGATAAGCCTTTTAGTTCCGGCACATATTTTTTAATGTACTCTCCCGCGCCATCGAATTTCAGTGATTGGGTGTGTGGATTAAAAACTCTAAAATAAGGTGATGCGTCGGCACCGCTGCCAGCCACCCATTGCCAGCTAGCGCTGTTGCTAGCGAGGTCGGCATCGACTAAGCAGTCCCAAAACCACCTCGCGCCGTCAAGCCAATGGTTGAGCATGTTCTTTACCAGAAAAGAGCCAACGATCATGCGTACTCTATTGTGCATATATCCGGTTTGCCAAAGTTCGCGCATACCCGCGTCAACCAGTGGAAAACCGGTTTCACCAGCCTGCCAGCGTTGTAGGGACTTAGGGTCTTCAAGCCAGGGAAAGCGATCGAATTGGCTGTATAGGTTTTGGTTTGGAATAGTTGGAAAATGATAGAGCAGGTAGTATGAAAATTCCCTCCATGCCAGTTCTCTTTGGAAATGCTCTATTTCGTGTTCTGGTGCGTTAGCTGATTGTCCCATTGCGATAAGCCACACTTGGTTTGGCGATATTTCTCCAAAATGTAAGTGTGGAGATAATCGAGACACGGTGTTTAGGGAGGGGAAATCTCTGCCTGTTTTGTAGTTTGCTAAGCCATTGTCAATGAACTTCTCTAGCTGCACAAATGCGCCAGCCTCACCGGGCCGCCAATGCTGTGCTAGTGAAAGATGCCAGTGAATCTCTGGGAGCAAGTTCAGGCTATCGATCTTATTTATGCCTTGGTCACATTGATAAAGGCCAATCTCGTCAGGTCTTACGCTGTGAACAGCACGTTCGGGTGGGGTCTTAATGGAGTTTTTATAGTAGGGCGTAAATACTCGGTAAGGCGTGCCATCGCTTTTTAAATTGGTCCAAGGCTCCCATAGCATCGAGCCGTTGAAGCTTTCTACGGCGCACAGTTCGCTCAATTGAGACTTTAGTTCTTTATCTCGATTTACCTGCCATGGCTCATAACCCCGGTTCCAGACTATGTTGGTGATATTATGCGCGGCAATCAGTTCAGGAAGTAGTAGAGTTGGGTCGCCTTTGAGAACCCACAGCTTATTTCCTAGAGATTTATTCAATGAGCTTAGGGATTCATGCAGCCACCAGCGGCTGGCACTGCCTATTTTCCATTCACCCGGGTTCACATCATCTAAGATATACAGCGCAAGCACTTCACCGCAGGCGACAGCGTTCGCGAGAGCTGGGTTGTCTTGAAGTCTAAGATCCTGACGGAACCACATGATTGTGCGGGTGTTGCTCATAGCGTGTGTTACTCATAAAAGTTACAGGTTTTGAAAGGCTTAGGCCCGAGATAGCGACTATTGCCGCCATCTGTATTGTCGTGATTAGTGTCTTCCCTGTGGCCCTCACTGCAGCTGACTATATAAGATTAGTCATGATTGTCGCTTTGGCCCTAACTGTGGCCGTAATTATCTTATGATTGCGCCTAGAACTCCAACTAGAACTCCAAAGCCAACTAAAACTATTACGATGACCCTCTAATCAGAGTTCAATCAGGGCTTAGTGAATTTACCTTTAGAATCAAGACAGCATGGAGCGGGATTGGTATAATTGCGTTGTAGCTAGCCAGCGCGTTTTAATAATTCCAACAGGGTTTACTCGTGTTATTGATGATCGACAACTATGATTCTTTTACCTACAACATCGTTCAGTATTTCGGTGAGCTTGGTGTTGATGTGAAGGTGTTTAGAAACGATGAAATTGGACTTGATGAGATTGCGGCACTCAGGCCAGATCAAATTGTCATTTCCCCTGGACCATGCACCCCTACAGAGGCGGGTATATCTACGTCTGTAATTACCGAGTTCGCCGGGAAAATACCGCTTTTGGGTATATGTTTAGGGCATCAGAGTATCGGCCAAGTTTTTGGCGGCCAGATTGTGCGGGCGGGCAAGGTAATGCACGGCAAAATATCGGCAATTCACCATGAGGGTAGCGGTGTGTTTAAAGGCTTAAGCAAGCCATTTAATGCTACGCGCTATCATTCTTTGGTGGTTGCTAAAGAGTCCTTGCCTGATTGCTTAGAGGTGACTGCTTGGACTGAGACTGCCGATGGCAAATGTGAAGAGATCATGGGGATCAGGCATAAAGACTTGATGGTAGAAGGCGTTCAATTTCACCCCGAATCAATTTTAAGTGAACACGGCCATGCATTGTTAAAGAACTTTCTCGATGCATCGTTAAGCTAGACAGGAAGCACAATGGACATAAAAGCGGCGATAGCAAAAGTCACCAGCCTACAAGATTTGAGCACCGCTGAAATGATCGCGGTGATGAATGACATCATGTCTGGAAAGACCTCGGATGCTCAAAATGCAGGTTTCTTAGTTGGCTTGCAAATGAAAGGTGCCAAGGTTTTTGAGATACTAGGCGGGGCAACGGTGATGCGTGAGTTGGCGACCCCTGTATCGGTAGCTGATAAATCCTTCTTAGTGGATACCTGCGGAACTGGTGGCAGCGGTTCTAATACATTCAATGTGTCCACGGCAGCGGCTATAGTCGCTTCAGCTGCCGGTGCGAAAGTAGCCAAGCATGGCAATCGCGGTGCCACCAGCAAAAGTGGCAGTGCCGACGTCCTCGAAGTAGCTGGAGTGAATTTAGGTTTAAGTGCTGAGGGGGTGGCTAAGTGTATAGAAGAGATTGGTGTGGGTTTTATGTTTGCGCCGGCTCATCACAGCGCTATGAAGCATGTCATAGCAGCACGCAAAGAAATTGGAGTGCGCACGGTTTTTAATTTACTCGGCCCTTTAACAAATCCTGCTGCTGCGCCAAATCAGCTGATGGGTGTTTATGATGCTGGCTTAATTCCAGTTCTGTTAGAGGTTTTGAAAAGCTTAGGCAGCAAACATGTTTTGATTGTTGCAGCGGAAGACGGTTTGGATGAAATCAGTATTGCAGCTTCTACGACGGTGGGTGAATTAAAAGACGGTGTGATAACTCACTATCAAGTTAAGCCATCAGATTTTGGTTTGGATATGTATGCCGACTATTATAGTTTGCAAATTAATAGCGCGGAAGAAAGCTTGGTGATGTTGAAAGGTGCGCTTAGCAACACCAACAAAGCAGCCGCTGATATTGTCGCACTTAATGCTGGAGCGGCTATCTATGTCGCGGGCAAAGCCACGTCGCTTGCAGACGGAGTGGAAAAAGCGAAAGCCATTTTGGTCGCTGGAGATGCTTTGGCGAAGCTCGAAAAACTTGTTGCTCTCAGTAACTCTTTAGCGCTATAGGCTCTTACTCATAACATTTCTACTCGTAAAGCTCCTACTTACAACGCTTAACTAAATAAACTAACTGATTCTCTTATGCATGAACTAACTATATTAGAAAAGATTGTCGCTCATAAGCATGTTGAAGTAACTGCAGCTAAGGCGAAACGCAGTCTTACAGATCTGGAGTCTCAGTATCCAGCCACTGCAAACCTGCGCGGCTTTGCTGACGCCATGCAGGCGCGTGTCGCAAGCCGGCAACCTGCGGTTATAGCCGAAATCAAAAAAGCGTCGCCCTCAAAAGGTCTTATAAGAGCAGATTTTCAGCCGGCGCAACATGCTAAGCACTATGCAGAAAATGGCGCTACTTGTCTTTCCGTCTTAACAGATAGAGATTATTTCCAGGGCCATGATGACTATTTGCTTGAGGCGCGAGATGCTTGTGCGCTGCCAGTAATTCGAAAAGATTTTATCATTGATCCTTACCAATTGGCTGAATCTCGGGCACTTGGTGCTGACTGTGTCTTGCTGATAGTGGCAGCTTTGGAGCAGCAGCAATTAATTGAGCTGGAAAGCTATGCTATGGAGCTGAATTTAGATGTATTGGTGGAAATTCACAATCAATCTGAATTAGAGCGCGCGCTCGATTTGAAGTCCCCTTTGCTTGGTATCAACAACCGCAACCTTCATACTTTCGAAACATCGCTTCAAGTTACCCTTGAGTTGGCGAAAATGATACCTGCGGACAAGGTGGTGATTACAGAAAGTGGGATTCATTCACGCGCGGATGTGGCGCTAATGCTGGAAAATGATATTTTCGGATTTTTGGTGGGCGAATCAATGATGCGGGCTGAAAATCCGGGCACTAAATTGGAAGAGCTTTTCTCGCTTTCTAGCAAATAGCGAGCTAGTTAATTGCGCCACTAGCACTGACTAGCGGCGTAGCCGTCTGTATTTCGCGATCTGTTTCGCGGTGTAGTCAAAGGTTTAGTCAAAGGTTTAGTCAAAGGTTTAGTTAGCGGGTGCCGTACACCACAATAGTTTTCCCAGAGACGCTAATCAAATCCTGCTCTTCCAAAGTCTTCAGCACTCGTCCAGCCATTTCTCTTGAACAGTTTACGATTCTGCCGATTTCCTGGCGGGTGATTTTGATCTGCATGCCGTCAGGATGGGTCATAGCATCGGGTTCTTTACTTAGTTCAATTAGTGTTCTCGCAATACGGCCAGTCACATCGTAAAAAGCTAGATCGCCGACTTTGCGTGTGGTGTTACGCAGGCGATGTGCCATTTGCTGACCAATAGTAAACACTATTTCCGGGTGTGAGCGAATATAGGTATTGAAATTCAGATAGCTTATCTCGGCTATCTCACAGGGCGATCGCGCGCGACACCAAGCACTGCGCTCCTCTGCTTGCTCGAATAATCCCATTTCGCCAAAAAAGTCACCGGGATTGAGATAGGCGATAACAACTTCTTTGCCATCGTCATCTTCGAGAACGACAGAAACCGATCCCTTAATAATGTAATAGAGCGTATCGCACTGATCGCCTTCATAAATGATAGTGGATCTGTTTGGGTAGCGCTTTCGGTGACAGTGAGATAAAAAGTTATCTAAGTCTTCGATATGTGGCGTAATTGCCATTAATGCCATGCTGGCATCTCCTGGTTTTGACGTGTTTAAATATATATCACATTAATCTAGTAATTGTGAGGTGGGGGTCACAATAATAGGGCAAATTGATCGGAACCAGGATGCTGAGCTGTCTTATTATCGCAAATGGCCCAGACTAATTCGGCGTGCTACTCTCAGCTTCCTTTTAACTAAGTCACCTGCAGTACTTTATCGGTAAGTAGGGGCTAATTCTTAATTGTTATAACTAAACTTTCGAATGAGATTAATTATGAATGCGCGAATTAAGTGGGTAGAAAACGTAATGTTTGTAGCTGAGTCGGAAACCGGACATGCGATTGTTTTGGATGGCGCTCCAGAAGGCGGTGGTCGAAATATGGGTATGAGGCCAATGGAGCTTATGGCTATCAGCGTGGGTAGTTGCTCGTCTTATGACGTAGTCACGATATTAAAGAAAGCTCGGCAGGCGATTTCAAGCTGTGAAGCTGAGGTCACCGCGCAAAGAGTGGAAACGGTGCCTTCAGTTTTTGAGTCCATCCACCTGCATTTTAAACTATCGGGCAAAGACCTAAGCCCTAAACAGGTTGAGCGGGCAGTATCACTGTCGGCGGATAAATATTGTTCGGCATCTCTGATGCTTCAAAACGCTGGTGTTAAGGTCACCCACGATTTTGAAATTATTGAGGATTGATGAAGGTAATCAGAAGGGGGCTTTGTTTGCATCGCGCGGCCGAGGCCGCAGCGAACAAAGCAACAGTACAAAGAGCAGCTAGAGCCTATAAGTCGTTTTTTTCATGAGCACTGACATGGCGGACATGGCTTGTTTGATAGGTAATGGCAGGTCGGCGCCGCCAGCTTCTTTTGCCGATTCGCCGTGTTCCCTTTCGTCATTGATCATTTGATTTAAAATCGCATGGCTTTTTTGGTCGTTCTCGGGCAACTCTTGTTGATGTTGCTCGAGATGCTCGCAGACCTGTTGTTCTGTCTCCGCCACAAATCCTAGGCTCCATTTGTCGCCAGCTAAGCCGGCAGCCGCGCCTAGGCCGTATGACAGGCCATACCAAAGAGGGTTAAGCAGGCTGGGCCTACTGTCCAATTGCTGCAATCGTTCATCGCACCAAGCAAGATGGTCCACTTCTTCCTCTGCGGCATGTTCCATGGACTGCCTGACTTGATCCAGTTTCGCTGTTGCCGCTTGGCCCTGATAAAGAGCCTGCGCGCAGACTTCTCCTGTATGGTTGATTCGCATTAGGCCGGCGATATGTTTTTTCTCGCTTAGCTTGAGCTCGCCATCTGTCAGATTTGCAGCTGGAGATGATCGGCGTGCTTGAGCAGCGCCCGGTGAGCAAGTGCGTAGAGCTTGATCGAATTGAATCAAGAATTTATCTATAGCTGAATGGCGTTGTCGTGTTTTCATTTAGTCATTTTCTCTAGCTATGGCCCGATAGGCAATGTCTTTGCGAAAATAAACGTCTTTCCATGACACCGTGTTGACGAGTTTATAAGCACTATTTTGCGCTTGTGAGACTGTTTCACCCAATGCGACAGCGCACAATATGCGGCCTCCGTTGGTAAGCACCTCGCCCTTAGATTTAACAGTGCCAGCATGAAATACCTTCAAGTCTTTTGACCCAGTGTCGGCAAGGCCGCTAATTACGTCGCCTTTGTTATAACTGTCTGGGTAGCCGCCTGCCGCCATAACAACTCCAACTGCGCTGCGCGGATCCCAGTCAACGGTTTGTGTGTCTAGTGTGCCAGCAATAGCCGCTAGACATAGTTCACAAAGATCTGAATTCAAGCGCATCATTACGGGCTGCGCTTCTGGGTCGCCAAATCGGCAGTTGAATTCGACAACCGCTATTTCCCCGGCGGGAGTAATCATGAGTCCGGCATACAGAAAGCCTTTATAGTCATTGCCGTCGGCGGCCATTCCTTTTACCGTCGGAATGATAACCTGATCCATTATTTTCTGGTGAATCGACGCGCTTACAACCGGCGCCGGCGAATAAGCTCCCATGCCGCCGGTATTTGGGCCTAAATCACCATCGTCTCGGGCTTTATGATCTTGTGATGTCGCCATAGGCAAGACATTGCTGCCGTCGACGATGGCGATGAAGCTAGCTTCTTCACCCACTAAGAATTCTTCAATAACGACTCTATTTCCAGCGTCACCAAATTTATTGCCCGCGAGCATGTCCTCAACGGCTGCAATAGCCTCGGCTTCGGTGGTGGCAACAATGACACCCTTGCCGGCCGCTAAGCCGTCGGCCTTGACGACAATGGGCGCGCCATTAGTTTTAATGTAGTCAATAGCAGGGCCAACGTCGGTAAAACTTTTATAAGCAGCAGTAGGAATGTTGTGTCGGCTAAGGAAATCTTTGCTAAAAGCCTTGGAACCTTCGAGCTGAGCGGCTTTTGCTGATGGGCCAAAACACGGCAGGCCTTTAGCGTTAAAAAAATCTACAATGCCCTCAACTAATGGTGCCTCAGGTCCCACGATGGTGAGGCCTATATTGTTGCTGCTTGCAAATTCGGCTAAGGCTTCAAAATCCATCGGATCGAGATCCACGTTTTGCAGGTTTTCCTCCAACGCGGTGCCTGCATTGCCCGGTGCTACAAACACAATTTCTGCAGAGCCTGATTGAGCGGCCTTCCAGGCTAGTGAATGTTCACGACCACCGCTGCCAATGACTAATATGTTCATTTATTCTACTGCCTCGTGTTCAAGATTGCTGTCTAACCTACTTTGTAATTTAATGTCTAAAGTGACGAACGCCAGTAAAGACCATCGCTATGCCCGCTTCATCGGCGGCAGCGATTACTTCATTGTCACGCATTGAGCCGCCCGGTTGAATCACCGCTTTAATGCCCGCAGCTGCAGCAGCATCGATGCCATCGCGAAAAGGGAAGAAGGCATCTGATGCCATAACGGATCCTTCCACTATTAATTCTTCATCGGCCGCTTTTATGCCCGCAATTTTGGCGCTATAAATACGGCTCATTTGACCGGCGCCTATGCCTATAGTTTGTTTATCTTTGCAGTAAACAATGGCGTTTGATTTGACGTATTGCGCTACCGTCCAAGCAAACATCAAATCTTCTATTTCGTTTTCAGAAGGGGCGCGGGCACTTACAACTTTAAGATCACTTGCTTTAAGTTGGTGAATGTCTCGGTCTTGCACCAGCAGACCGCCATTTACCCGTTTGTAGTCCAGTCCTGTTAATCGCTGCTTAGGCCATTGGCCACAGCTTAGAACGCGGACGTTTTTCTTACTCCCAGTAATAGCCAACGCCTCGGCAGAGACGCTAGGGGCAATTATTACCTCGGTGAACTGCTGCTCGACAATTCGCTTTGCTGTCGCTGCATCCAGTTCGCGATTAAACGCGATGATGCCACCAAAAGAAGAAGTGGGGTCGGTTTTAAAGGCTTTTTCATAGGCGCTTAAAATTGAATTAGTTACTGCGACACCGCAAGGGTTGGCATGCTTAACGATGACGCAAGCTGGCTCATCGAAACATTTTACACATTCCAGAGCTGCGTCCGTATCGGCTATGTTGTTGTAGGAGAGGGCTTTGCCCTGCAACTGTCTCGCTGTGCTAATGCTAGCTTCGCCAGGATTGCTTTCAATATAGAATGCGGCCCTTTGGTGAGGGTTTTCGCCATATCGCATGGTTTGTTTTTTGATAAATTGCGTGTTGAAGGTGCGTGAGAAAGTGTCTTCTGCAGCCTTTTCTTCACTGGAATCTGTGGCTTCGATGTCCGGCTCTTTACCTAGCTTAGTGCCTAAGTAGTTGGCGATAGCACCATCATAGGCGGCTGTATGTTCATAGGTTTTGACCGCTAAATCGAAGCGTTTTTCTTGGCTTAAGGAGCCGCCATTTTTTTCCATAAGCTCTATGATTTCATCATATTCACTAGGGTTGACCACTACCGATACAAAGCGGTTATTTTTAGCTGCTGCTCGCAGCATTGTCGGCCCGCCAATATCTATATTTTCTATCGCGGTTGGAAGATCACAGTCCGGATTGGCAACAGTTGCCTCGAATGGATAAAGGTTCACGACCACTAAATCAATAGGAGGAATATTGTGTTTCTCCATAACCTCTTGGTCCTGATCGCGTCTTGCTAGAATCCCACCGTGGACCTTGGGATGTAAGGTTTTAACTCGTCCGTCCATCATTTCTGGAAAGCCGGTGTAATCAGAGATCTCGATCGCTGGTATGTTTTCAGCTTTTAGTTTTTTGTAGGTCCCACCAGTGGATAAGATTTCTATGTCCATTGCGGCGAGAGATTGCGCGAATGGAATAAGACCGGTTTTGTCGGAAACACTGATCAATGCGCGACGAATGGCGCCAGAATTTTCTGAGCTCATAGGATTAAAAATCTCAAGTTGGTTATTGAATTAGTTGTTGGGTTTGTGTTCTTAAAATTGGGTCTATTGCTTTGCTAGTAAGCTTTAGAGAAGCCCATATTGCTTTAATTTGGTTCTGAGCGTACCACGATTCAAACCGAGCATGGTAGACGCCTTACTTTGGTTATTGCCGTTATAACGCATGACTGCTTGGAGCAATGGCGCTTCTACTTCTGACATAACCATTTGGTGAAGGTCGGTAACTGGCTCGTCTTCCAAATGCACGAAATACCGGCGTAGCGCCTTGTCTACTTCAGTACGAAGGGTGCTCTCTTGGGCGGCAAAAGATTCGATTTGAGAATTGGTTTGAAAACTAATTTCTGATGATTCTTCTAGCTTACTCATGCAGCAAGGGCTCCGTTAGTTCCTTCCAGAATCGCGAAGTATTCTTGCAGGGTTTCTAATTGATTTTGTGGGTCTGCGAATTGGTTAAACTGTGCTCTAAATAATTTTGATCCGGGTAAATCTGCCACGTATTCAGCGATGTGCTTTCGGGCGAATAATGCGCCTTTGTGGTCGCCGTAAAAGGCATAGAGTTTGGTAAGGTGAAGCTCGATTACTGCGCCTTGAACTGCCAATGGTGGCGCGGCCAGTTTAATGCCAGTCTTCAAATAGTGTTCTATTTGATTGAATAGCCATGGTCTGCCCCAAGCGGCGCGGCCAACCATAATGCCGTCCGCTCCGGTCTGCGCAAGGACTGCCTTTGCTTTTTCGGGAGAGTCGATATCACCGTTTGCAATTATTGGAATAGAGACGGCCCGCTTTATATCAGCAATTGTGTCGTATTCAGCACTGCCCATGAACCTGCAGGCTCGGGTGCGACCATGAACGGTAAGAAGTTGAATGCCAGCCTGTTCAGCGATCTTCGCTATGGTGACTCCATTGCGCTCGCAGGGAGACCAACCGGTTCGAATTTTTAGTGTTACGGGCACTGAGACACTGGCAACTACGGCTTGTAAAATTTCTGCTACTAATTTTTCATCTTTTAATAACGCCGACCCGGCTGCCTTTTTTAGGACTTTTTTTGCCGGGCAACCCATATTGATATCGATGGCATCAGCACCGAGCTCGACATTAAGTCTAGCCGCCTCGGCCATCATTTCAGGTTCTGATCCAGCGATTTGAATTACATGAGGGCTTTTAATTATGGGTTTTACTTGTTTTAGGCGATTGCGTTCGCGCTTCCAAAGTTCGCTATTCGCTGGCAGCATTTCACCAACGGTAAGGCCAGCACCTTGCTGACTGCAGATCTCTCTAAAGGGAGCATCAGAAACGCCAACCATGGGCGCTAAAAAAAGCGAATTGCGAAGTGTGTAGGGGCCGATATTGAGCATTGACGTAATAAAACTCGTTTATTAAACGGCCGACCATCATAGCTGGGAGCTTAACTGAGTGAAAGGCATTTGGTTAATAATTCACCACTTTTTTGCTTGGCAAAGGAAATTGGGAAGTTCTCCTTTGTCAAATTGCCAACGCTTTGCGAATGCAAAAGATAATGTAGCTGCGGTAAAGTTTAAGGGCCTCTTTGGGGCACTGACACACCCGCTTTCTATCTCATTGCTGGGCCGATTGGCTTAGGGGGTTCTAAACGCGAGGGTATAGTTTACGGCAAATGGGCCAGGGTCCATTATTTCCAGCTGCACTTGTACCGGTGAGTTGGGAGGCATGTAAGTGACACTTTGTAGTCCTGGGCTCAGATATTCCTGCGGCGAGAACTCTCGCAAAGCGATGACTTCGTTTGCCGAGCTATTGAAACTTAAAATCATGATCGGGAACGCCTGAGGAAAGTTCGCCGTATTTCTAAACGAGACATTTATCGCTAAAGCATCTGGCTGTTCAGGGTGACTGCGAACAGCTAGGTCATTACTTCTTATGGCATCGAGATTTGAATAGGGCGGTAGTTGGCAACTTACGTACTTGCAGACAAATACGTAGGCAGGACGAAATCGATCTAATTGGCTATACAGGGGAAGATACCACCAAAAATACTGAGCTAGCAGCGTGCCGGAAAACGCTATGCAGCCAAATGCCAAGGCGAGAGTAGAACGCCAATGCGGTCGCCGCGCAGAACCAAGCGTCACCGGAGCCGCCATCTTGCCAAGCGCCTCAAGATTCAGGTCAGGGATTACTTCAAGTGCGTCATCGTCTTCAAAATCGGCATTCAAAGCTCTTGTGCGAATATCTTCAGTGCTTATACTTTCGGCTTCGGCTTCGGCTTCGGCTTCGGCTTCGGCTTCGGCTTCGCTAGGCGTTGTGTCAGCTGTTATCTCACTGATTACGAATTCTGATCTAAAAGAATCTGAATCTAAACCAGATTCAACCGCGGTGTGAAACGCAGGCTCTTCATGCTCCGATGCTGGCGCTGATTCAGCGCCAAGGTTTGAAACTGAGCCTGAGCTCGATTTTAGGGCTGGGTCAACGGATTGCTTGTTAGATTGGTCGCTATTGTTGTTTGCGGCCAGGTTATCAGCGCTCGCGTCGGTGATGGCGGTGGCAACGACTTCGGTGATTAATTCATTGATTTCCGTACTGACATCTACACTAGCATTGTCCCTGATGGCTTCTTCAAGAACGCGTTGCCGTTCTTCGGTCGAGTCCCAGAACTCCTTTTGTTCCGTATCAAACGAGTGATTAATATCGCGCGCAGTTTCTTCGTGCTCTGTTAATTCAGGGCTAAGCTGCTTGAGTGAAGGCTCATCTATATGTGGTCCTAAGGCCAGCTCTGCGGCCGAGCCCATTGCATGAATATCTGTGTTAGTGGGTTCACTTGTCGTCGCAAATGACTGCTGCAAATTAGATTGTTCAATCTCTGTGTTGCTTTTCGGTTTTGGGTTCGCGGGAGTTTCGCGCTGGCCTGATGCCCTTTCTACGTTGCGCCTGATTTCGTTGGGTTGCTGCATCGAAAACGATACGCGAAGAGTGAGATCCTCAGGGTTTGAACCGCGATTGCTAGCCCAAGAATTGGCCCCTGACTCTGAGCGATCACTGCCTTTTTGGCCGGCGCTTGGCGTTGAAATTTCTGCATCGGTGGTTGAGAATTTTTCAGCGTCTAATTCTTCTATTTTCTGGAGCTCTACTTCGAGCTCTGGGTCTGCCTCTGCCTCAAATTCGTCTATCTCAATGCCTGAATGTTGGCGGCTCTCAAAGTTTGGGGTTTGTTCAAACAGATTCACCTCGGGCTCAGGTTGAATTTCCAAAACTGGTTTGGGTTTGGTAAAGCCGGCAAATAGCGCAGCTCGATCGGGAAATGTTGGCTTAACTGGAGACGGTGTTTTACTGGAATTTTCTTGCAGTGAGCTGCGGGTTAAAAATGCCGAGGGATTAAAATAGCCGTCTGGATGACTCCCCACAAAAACAGATTCTTGCTCAGACGTATCATCGGTTCCTACAAAATTATCCAAGGCATCAAACACAGATAAACAGGAGCCACAGCGTACTCGACCCGATGCGGCTTCTAACACTTGCGCGTTGGTATTAAATGTGGATTCGCAGTTGGGGCACTGTGTGACGTGAAAAGCCATTGCGCAGTATACTTACAGTAGAGTCTAAGTTCAGAAAAATAGAGTTAGTTAAAAAGCTTGATTGAGAGTTTAGGGGATTGTGAGGAGGATAGCTAACCGAGCGTTGGTATTGTATTGCGCAATCCATCAATACGCACCCAGCCATCTTCTATTGCAGGGGTGGCCAAATCGAACCATTGTGAATATCGGTCAATAATTAAACCTGCCTGTTCTTCAAGAATGCCCGACAGAACAATACTGCCATTGCTTTTTACAAGGCCGGCGAGAAGGTCCGCGAGTTCTAGAAGAGGGGCGCAGAGAATGTTTGCCATAAGGACATCCGCTTGAATTGAGGGTAATTGATCTGGCAGGCAAGCGCTTATTATTGACTGGTTTAGATTATTGCGAGCACTATTATCCACTGTGGCGAGAACAGCTTGGGGGTCGTTATCAACGCCGATGGCTTGTTTTGCACCAAGTAGGATAGAGGCAATGGCAAGCACGCCAGAACCGCAGCCATAGTCGATCACAATAGTATTTTTAAGGTCAGCCTGCTCAAGCCATTGCAGGCATAATGATGTTGTGGCGTGGGTACCACTGCCGAAAGCCATGCCTGGGTCAAGCATGATATTTACGGCGTCTGGCTCCGGCGGAGCTTGCCAGCTTGGACAGATCCAAAGTCTGGCGCCAAACTGCATGGCATGGAAATCATCCATCCAGGCCCGTTCCCAATCTTGGTCTTCAATTTTTTCTATAACCAAAGATTGCTGATTTTTTACCTTCTCATGATTTGAAAGGAATCGGATACAGGGCGACAGATCGATTGCCTTTTCAAAAAGGGCAACAATAACGGTCTCTTCCCAAAGAATAGTGCCGCCGGGTTCTAGTTGAAAAACAGCCTGGTCTTGGGCATCGAGGAAAGAGATAGATACGGCTCCGAACTCTAACAGCGACTTTTCAATAGAATCGCTGTGCTCTGGGGTGGTATTAACTTTGATTTGCTGCCATGGCATTAGTTTACTGAACTCTGTGTCTCACTCAAATGCTTGAGCTAATTTGCTGTTATTGAAATTAAAAGCTGAAATTAAAAGCTGAAATTAAAAGCTAAAGATAATAAGCACTAGCCGCCGAGTAGATGTTCAAGAACCGCAGCGACAGGTCGGTAGCGCGGACTAATAGTTAAAGGCTGTAAAGGTGCGACAACAGTTGCGGTAAAATCTCAGCACCGATCTTAGTTACGATCACGGCAACATTCTCATCACCGGCCTCATCACCAACCTTAGCAATGACCTTCGCAACAACAATGTTGACCGCGCACGCTGAGTCCGGCTCTAGAGCTTTAGTTTTTGCTCTAGGTAATGGATATTCACACCACCTTGTTGGAATCCCGCGTCTCTGACCAAATCTCTATGCAGAGGGATATTACTTTTAATGCCATCAATGAGCATCTCATCCAATGCAATTTGCATGCGCATCAGCGCCTGTTCTCGGCTTGCGCCATAAGTGATGAGCTTGGCAATAAGTGAATCATAATAAGGAGGGACCGTATAACCGCTGTACAAATGGGAGTCAACGCGGACACCGGGTCCTCCAGGGGCATGGAAATGGTTTACCTTGCCGGGGCTGGGGAGAAAGTTAACCGGATCTTCAGCATTGATACGACATTCAAATGCATGGCCGGTAATCTTAATGTCTTCCTGCTTAACCGAAAGTGGCATCCCACTAGCAATTCGTAGCTGTTCTTGAACAATATCAATTCCTGTGACTAATTCAGTTACAGGGTGCTCGACTTGTACGCGGGTGTTCATTTCAATGAAGTAGAATTTCTCATCCTGATACAGAAACTCTAACGTTCCTGCTCCCCGGTAGTTCATGTCGTCGCAGGCTTTTATGCAAGTTGCGAGAACCTTTTCGCGGATATTGTCAGGGATGCCAGGCGCGGGCGCTTCTTCGATTACTTTTTGGTGACGGCGCTGTAGTGAACAGTCTCTATCACCGAGATGAATTGTGTTGCCTTGACCATCGCCAATCAGTTGGATCTCAACATGACGAGGATCTTCAAGAAACTTTTCTAAGTAAACGACACCGCTGCCAAAAAAGCTTTTTGCTTCAGTTTGGGTAACGAAAATGGCTTTCAGTAGAGACGCCTCGCTGTGCACGACTCGCATACCGCGTCCGCCTCCGCCGGCTGCCGCTTTGATGATAACGGGATAGCCAATTTCTCGTGCAAGGCCTAAGGTACGATCCTTGTTTTCATCGATTGGGCCATTTGAGCCGGGCACGGTTGGTACGCCGGCTTCACGCATAACATTAATGGCAGACACCTTATCGCCCATTAAACGAATAGTCTCAGCGGTTGGTCCGATGAAGATGAAGCCACTGTTCTCGACTTGTTCTGCGAAATCCGCGTTCTCAGATAAAAATCCGTAACCTGGATGAACCGCAATTGAGTCTGTTACCTCCATTGCTGAAATAATCCGCGGGGTATTAAGGTAGCTGTCGGTGGGGCTGGCTGGACCTATGCAAACCGACTCATCCGCTAGCCGAACATGCATTAACTCCTTGTCGGCGGTGGAATGGACTGCAACGGTTTTAATTCCTAATTCTCTACAAGCTCGCAGTACACGCAGCGCAATCTCGCCGCGATTTGCGATTAATACTTTCTCTAACATTCGCTCGATTCCCGAATAAAATTAGACGATCCTGATAAGGGGCTGGTCGTATTCGACCGGTTCCCCGTCTTGAATGAGTATGGCTTCTACCACGCCGGCGTGATCGGCCTCGATCTGATTCATCATTTTCATGGCCTCAACTACGCAGACAACATCGCCTACTTTCACGTGGGTTCCAACTTCGACAAAAGGCGGAGAAGAAGGAGAGGGCGAGCGATAAAAAGTGCCAACCATCGGAGAGTGGACATCATTGACATTGCTAACCGGCGCAGCAGCTTCAGCTTCTTTTGCCGGTGTTGCTGGAGCTGGCGCTGGCGCTGGAACTAGAGCGGCAGGGTTTTGGTAGATCATTGGAGGTGGAACGGAGGTGGAGTTGCGGCTAATTCGCACAGACTCTTCCCCTTCCTTTATTTCTATTTCGGCTATATCCGATTCTTCAAGAAGTTCGATGAGCTTTTTTACTTTTCTGATATCCATAGTAGGTTCCTAAAT